>BQJH01000146.1 GCA_021604605.1 Hyphococcus sp. | reverse complement strand
GATCGCCATGATGCGCGGCAGGTCTTTTTTCTCTATGCGGTGGTGAATCGCGATCAGGTCTTCATCTGAATAGCGTTTTTCTTCGGCCAACTGCTGCGCTGCTTTTCGCGCGCGTTTGCGCTTAACAGGTGTTGGCAGCGGCGGTGGCGGTGGTTTTGTTTTCTTCATTATCAATATTCTTTGTACTGATGGTATAAGAGGATTACGCAAGCGGAAGCGTTATCGCTGCCTGCCATGAGCGCGATTTTTAAAAAATGGAGAGGTTGCGCGAGTCGCAAAACATCCATGGTCAAATTCTAACGGGACGCTTTGCGACCCGCGCAGCGGCTTTTACATCGTCGCCAACCGGTTGCGTAACGGGGACACGCCCCTATGAAAAAGAAAAAGGGCGTGTCCGGGGTCCGAAAGGCCCGGTTGCAGCAACAGGCCGGGCATAGCATCCGTCCGTTCGGTGCGGGTTCGCTTTTCCCGATGAACCCGCCGGACGCCTGCCCGCGCGCCGCGATCCGAACCCATGAGAAAACGGTCGGCCTCATCGCCTCTCCCTGTCCGGACTGCTTGGCATCATAAGCCCGGCGGGCGAGGGCAGGGATAGAGTGACGGGCGGTCAACGATCAAGGAGGGCGCGTTCACGCAAAAAGTCCGTTATCTGGCGGATGCGCGAACACGCAGCAAACGAGACGGCCCCCCGCCGCACAACCGGAAGATGGAATTTGTCACGCGCGGCGTGACACGGGGTGTCTTGGCGGCAATTGTGGGGAATGTTTTCCTGCCACCCGCTCATTCCCGCGAAAGCGGGAATCCATCTTACCAAAAAGAAGGTCGCGCTTCGCGCGGCATAATGCGTTTGCTGGATCCCGTATCTTGTAAGAAATGAGCGGCGGAGAGTGTTAACTATTTTCAGCCCAATAACTTGTTTTGAAATTTACGAAGGAAACGAACAATTTGAGGTTCAATAAAATTGCGAAGCCCTGGAAGGCTTTTGAATTTACATACATCGTTGAGTGATATGACGGCAAGGATGCTTGAAAAAGCAGCTACAGCAAATCTGAGAGTTGGGGATTCGGGGAATATTGCAGATAGAAACAGCGTTGTCACTGCGAGAATAGTGGTAGAAAGAAAAATGAATCCGGAAATTATTTTTGTTATTTCCTTTCCCAGTCGCTTCGCACGAGCTTCCAATTTTTGCTGATGCTCTGTTTCCTTTGCGTTTACTCCCTCATTAAACCCCTTAGCTTTTACTTTTGCGGCTACTTTTTCTTCTTGCGCTTTGGCCTTATCTAAGACTGTAGCTATGTCTAGCCGCTGCAAAACTGTCTGTGATCCGAAAGATTCTCGTATTGCGATCTCCCGAGCTGTACGTATCAACATTGATTCTTGCGCAAGTTCTTGTGCGTCGTCGGACTGTGTTTCTTTTACCATTTCCCAGAAAGTGTGGTCCCATCCTTCGCCTGGTAGGGAGGCATGGTAACAGTTGGCAATCAGTTCTTTGGATATTCTCGTTGGATCAAAAGGAATTTCATTTACAATCCATGCGATTGTTGTGATTTGTCCAACAGTAAACATTGGACCAATCGACCTTGTGTTGAGTTGGCCTTCTGTAAGAAGAAAATCACGAGCTAGGTTTACCAAAGTGCTGTTATGGGTAACAAAAAGTGACTTGCATTTAGATACATCATTTGTGCGGGTCCCGCCCCGCAAACGAACGGTTTGAGATAAGGATTCCGCATCGTATTGAGCAGCAAGGCCTACTTGATATACATTTAAATTTGTTGCGCTGAGGCGCTTCTGGAATGCTAATTCATCTACTTGATGCTTATCGTCTTGGGGGCGATTGAATGCACCTTCGAACCCAAAAACACCAAGCTTCCCAAGTTCCGTATCGGGGCTTTGCGCTAGTGTTAATATTTTTGCGCGTGTAACTTCTCCTTTAATTAAGGCGTTTCTGGTCTCATGGTGTATATAAGCAGTATTATCGAGTTGTTTGGCTATCGCATCAATAATAGAGTTTAACTCAGTTAACGTGTGAGAAAAATAATAAGTTTCACAACCTAAGTCTTGCAGTATTTGATGCATTTCCAATGTTGCTATTCGTAAAGCATCTCCAGATGTACCCATCAGTCTTAACAAGACCGTAGTGTCATAAAAAATCTTTAGCCCAGCATATTCTGCTTTATTGCCAGTCGATTCTACGCGGACGAAGAATTCTGCTACTAGCGTGCCATAAAAGATTTTTTCAATCAGATCATATATAGGCGTTTTTTTCTCGAATTCACTTTGTATGAATTCGGCTATAATTTGATTTTCAATGGATGCTGGGTTGGCTACTAGCGCACCCTTTACGTTGGCAACATTTGTTTTATGTTGTTTAGCATCAGACTGGAAGAACCTGATCAGGGATTCGCCCCAGCTTTTGGTTGAGATTGGCTTTAAGATTGCTTTTTTTTGTGCGAATCGAGAAAGTGATTTTTCGACGACATCAATGTCTTCAACGTTGAAGCCAAGCCCTTCGGAGGATTGGCCGGGAGGTAATTGTGCATCGTGGCATATATAGGCTTGGATGGTATTATCTTTTTTAATAGCCCCGATTTTTACTAACTCGCTGCGCATTTCGTCGACGAGGAAATATGGCAATTCTAGTTTGTAAGTGTTTGAGATGAATGTAGTAATATCATCAATAACGTACTGATTGCCCGCCTGTTGACGGCATGCTTCGATTACTAGAGGCGTGATGCACTCGACAGACGTTCTTGCTCCACGTGAAAACCGAGCGCTTAGATAAGCAAAAGCTCGGAGTTCAGGATTCCTAAGCTTAGGGTCGAGCAGTTGGCTTTCTGAAGCCATCAATCACCTCACTGACAAGCGAGACACTCATCATAATCTGTAGGCGCAGCGGCCTGCATCATGGCGTCAACGCCAATATTTTCTGCGCCGGGTTCTGCCGCCATATCTTCGGCGACTTTTTCACTACCGGCGAAGCCCGCGCGCTGCACAGATTTTGAGCGGCAGTAGTAAAGCGACTTCACGCCTTTTTCCCAGGCTGACCAATGCAGCATGTGGAGGTCCCATTTGTCGACATCGCCGGGGATGAAGACATTCACGGACTGGCCCTGACAGATATAAGGCGAGCGGTCGGCGGCAAGCTCAATCACCCAGCGCTGATCCAGTTCGAACGCGGTTTTGAAAACGTCCTTTTCGTCCTGTGTCAGGCAGTCAAGATGCTGGACGGAGCCTTCATGCTCGAGGATCGAAGTCCAGATTTCATCCGTGTTCTGCTCTTTTTCGTTGAGCAGTTTTTCAAGCGCCTGGTTCTTCACCGTGAAAGACCCCGACAGCGTCTTGTGGGTGAAGATGTTGGCCGGGATCGGCTCGATGCAAGGGCTTGCGCCGCCGCAAATGATCGAGATCGAGGCCGTCGGCGCGATCGCCAGCTTGTGCGAGAAGCGCTGCTTCATGCCGGCTTCTTCCGCATCCGGACAGGCGCCTTTTTCTTCAGCGAGTTTGACGGACGCGGCGTCCGCGCCCATGCGGATATGTTTGAAGAGGCGCGTGTTCCACGATTTGGCCATGCCGCTTTCAAACGGAATGTTCATGGACTGTAGGAAAGAGTGGAAACCCATGAGGCCCAACCCGACGGAACGCTCGCGCATGGCGGAATATTTCGCCTTGTCCATGGAGGACGGGGCGTTGTCGATAAAGTCCTGCAGGACATTGTCGAGGAAGCGCATGATGTCTTCGACAAAGCGCTCGTCGCTTTTCCACTCGTGATATTTGTCGGCGTTGATGGAAGACAAGCAGCAGACGGCCGTGCGTTCTTCACCGAGGTGGTCTTCGCCGGTGTGCAACATGATCTCGGAACAGAGATTGGAGGTGGAGACCTTCAGTCCGAGTTTGCGTTGATGCGCGGCCATCTGCCGATTGACGGTGTCGGAGAAGAGGAGATACGGCTCGCCGGTCTGGAGGCGAATTTCGAGAATTTTCTGCCACAGCTTGCGCGCGGAAATGGTGCGCAGGACTTCGTCGGTCTTTGGGGAACGCAGACCGAACTCTTCGTCCTTCGCCACCGCTTCCATAAAGGCGTCGGTGATGTTGATGCCGTGATGCAGGTTTAAAGATTTGCGGTTGAAATCGCCGGAGGGTTTGCGGATTTCAAGGAACTCTTCAATTTCCGGGTGGTGCACATCGAGGTAACACGCCGCCGACCCGCGCCGCAGGGAGCCCTGGGAGATCGCCAGTGTCAGCGAATCCATCACGCGGATGAACGGGATAATGCCGGAGGTCGCGCCGGCGTGCTTCACCTTCTCGCCGATGGACCGGACATTGCCCCAATAGGTGCCGATGCCGCCGCCGTTCGAGGCGAGGGAAACATTCTCGTTCCAGGTGGAGACGATGTCGTCGAGGGAATCGCCAACGCCGTTCAAAAAGCAGGAGATCGGCAGGCCGCGTTTCGCCCCGCCATTGGAAAGCACAGGCGTCGCCGGCATGAACCAGAGCTTTGAGATGTAATCATAAATCCGCTGGGAGTGGTCGGCGTCATCGCCATAGGTCCGCGCGACACGGGCGAACATATCCTGAAACGACTCACCATCGAGGAGATAACGATCTTCCATGGTTTTTTTGCCGAAGTCGGTCAAAAGCGCGTCGCGCGAGCGGTCGATCTCGATATCGCGCACCACTTTCAGGGTGGGTTTGGTTGTGGAAGGGGAGGTTTCAGGCGTTGTGTTCGCCGCCTCTTCTTTTACTACGCGGGCGGCCCCGATTTCAGCGGCTTCTAACTCTTTTGCAGCTTCAGACAACGACATTGCTCTCCCGTTCCTTTTCCCGTTCGCCCGGTTTGTGTTTGCCCAGTGTTCAAGCCGTTTTCGGCCAAATTCAGAGCGCACAAAACCTTGTTCGCCGGTTGCCCAAAAGGGGCCGCATCCGGCGCGGCTTCGTTATTCTTTTGTGAATCACCGAGGTTCCCCATCGGCACAACATATAGTGATAGAGAGCGCGACCAACGTCAATATGAAGTTATCTGCTGGGCAAAAGTTTTTCGTTAAGGATGTCTTAACGGGGCGCAAATTATGCGCCTTTTTGGTTAATCCGACGGACCTTTTTTAAGCTTGAAAAGGCCTCGTTTCGCCTCCGGTTCACCGCTCAATTTTTTTTCAAAAGCGTCGGTGCGCCACTCGCCCGGCGCGGCCTGAAAGCCCGTATCGACGAATTTCGCGGACGAATCCCGGCGCCGCCAGGCGGGGATTTCGTCATCGCCGCCAGAATAGCTCCCGGAAGCGCCGGAAGAATAATCAGATTGCTTCTGCGATGAGGCGGCGAGGTTTCGAGAACCGCCGCTGCGCCCGACACGGGCCCGGAAAACATCGACCGCATCTTCGATCCGGCGCACCACATCGGCCGGGCGCGGGGCCTCGCGTGCGGTAAACCCGCCGCGCAGAGCGTCGAGCGCTTCTTCCCTGGCTTTGGCGATGGCGCCGGAAATAAACAGACCGCTAAACAAAGAAAGGACGATGCCGGCGGCGGCGAAGGCGACGCCGCCAAAGAACAGAAGATTGAGCGCCCATGGATATTGGGCAATCGCCAGGGGGGCGACGGGCTCAACCACTTCCGGGCGAGGAACCATGGTCTTGTAGACAAACAGGGCGCCGCTAAAAACGCCGAGCATCCCCCCCAGAATAAAGACCGGGCCTGCGGGCGGGGGAACCGAGGGACGATGTAAAAACCCTCTAAAGAGATGCGAGGCTTCGCGGCCTTCCATGCCGGTCAGGAAACTGATCTCCCGGAAATAGGCCTGCGCTTCAAGGGCCGTGAGATAGGCGCGGGAGAGATCGTCGACCGCGTCGGCGGGATTGTTTCGCTTGTCCATATTGGCCCGAAAGCCCGTCAGTGCATTATCAAAATCGCGCGACGTCTCAGCAATGTTCATGCCCAATTGTTCTGCTTCGCGGCGGATTTTATCGTTGCCCGCCTTGCCAACGGCTTGCACGATCGCGCCGACAAAGAAGGCGACGCCCAGGCCCGCAGCGGCGATAATCAAAAATGTTCGCGACAGAACAAAAGCGTCATCAACCGGCATACCACCCGCCGTCACCGCCATGTCTGCGGCTTTGGCGCTGAGCCCGGCATTATAAAGCCAGGCGGCAACGCCGAGCCAGACAATACCAATGAGGACGCGGAGCGCCTGCGCCGCCATGGTGATTTCACCATCCGCGCGCTCGCCAATACGCCAGACCAGACGATCAGCATCTGCCTTCAGCTGTTCTGCGCGCGAGACCATCGCCCGCGCGGATTCTTCAAGTTGCGTCGACAAAGGCAGGGCGCCGCGCGGCTCGTCGTTTTGTTCATCGGCGCCATAAAGACCAATCGTTGGATCGTACGGAGCAAAAGCCGCTTCCTGTGATGGCGCCTTGGGTTCCGGCGCTTTACCGGCAAGGTGTCGTAATGCGCCAGTCAGGGACGCCCGCATCGCAGTGATAACGCCTTGATCTGTCGTCTTTTTTACCATCCCCAATCCATCCTTTAAGGGCCACCCTTTTAGGCGCATCCCCCTTCAGCGCCGTGTCCCCCTATCACTGAAAAGGACGCGTCTGATGATTATAGACTGAAAAGGCGCCTTGGTTAAAGCATTCAGATGATCGGCAAACGGCCGGAAAATGGCTTAAAACAAGGGCGCGCAGGCAAAACCCCCGCTTATGATCGGTTTATAATCTTTTCTCGGCCGTCGTCTCATGCGAGAGGAGGTGTGGTTGAAAGAGAGTGGGGTCGCGATGTTTGTTGGTCATTATGGTCCTGCGGCGGCGGTTGCGGGTAACCGGATAAAATTGTGGCACGGCGTCGTGGCTGTGCAGTTTCTCGACATCTTATGGAGCCCGTTTGTCTTGCTCGGGATTGAGCATGTGCGGATCGTCGAAAATTTTACCGCGTCCAATCATTTCGACCTTTATCATATGCCGTATACGCACAGTCTGTTGATGGCCCTGGTGTGGAGTGTGCTCGCGGGCGGCGCCTATGGTCTCTTGCGAAAGCGCACCGGAATGTATGGCGCCATCATGATCGGGGCGCTGGTTTTCTCACACTGGATTTTTGATTTTATCACGCACAAGCCTGACCTTGAGCTTTGGTTTGGCGGACCAAAGGTTGGATTGTCGCTATGGGATAACCGTCCTCTGGCGATTGGCGTGGAGTTGGGGCTGCTGCTCGTTGGCGGCGCCATCTACATGATGCGCACTGAAGCGAAGGGAGTGGCCGGCAAGATTTTGCCCTATCTCTTTTTACTTATCCTTGTGGCGGCGCAGTTGGCGGGTAATTTCTCACCCGCAACAGGCGGACCAGATGAAGCGGCCATGGCGGCGATCATTTCTTACGGCGTCTTTGTCTTATTGGCGATGGTGCTGGATGTTACCCGCGCGCCAAAAGATCAGTTCAGTGATAATTTATCGCGCTCTATGAACCGGCCTGCTTGAAGAAGTTTATGCCCTTCCTCACCCAACAATTTTCTTTGGGCGGCGCCATCCCTGGCCCCCGGCTTTCGCCGGAAAGATCGGGTGGTGGGATTGGAATACCCTCACTCCGTTCTCCCCGGCGCCCGCGCGCGAAGGCGCGCAGGCTATAAG
>BQJH01000145.1 GCA_021604605.1 Hyphococcus sp. | reverse complement strand
ATCAGCGATAAAAATCCTGCCATGCGCGGTTATTCTGAGCGTCAGGCGATCAATGCGCCAATCCAAGGGGCTGCCGCAGACGTTATTCGGAGAGCGATGATCGCCATGCCGGAAGGCCTGAAGAAGGCGCGTCTAAAAGCGAAAATGCTTTTACAAGTCCATGATGAATTAATTTTTGAGGCGCCAAAAGCGGAAGCGGATAAGGTTTGCAAAACGGTCACAAAAATTATGATGGCTGCGCCGGAGCCGGCAGTGAAGCTCAGTGTCCCCTTGGAGGTTGAAGCCAGCGCCGGAGCCAGCTGGGATGAGGCGCATTAAAACTCGCTAGAAAGTGCAGCTATCCAGTTGGCTTTTGAGCAAATAGAACGCAAGTCTCGGGTCTGCCTCGCCGCCGCCAGCGCCAGCCCAGACAGGTTTGGGCGCAAATGTTTGGGGCGGCAATTGCGTCTGTAAAAGCCGGGCAACGAGACTGTTGTGCACAATCACGCACCGGCCTGCCGCTTCAAACGCGTTTAAAGCCTGTGCGGCATTGGCGAGATTTTCTTCTTGAACAACCATAATGCTCGCGCCCTGTTCTTCCGCGTGCATCAAAAGAATAGGCAGTTGCGTTAGGACAAGCGCTCTATCGGGAATGACGTCCGCAATTTCTTCCGACATGGCGAGCTGAGCGCCTCTGGCTTTTTGTCCGCTTGCCTCATCTGAAAATCCGAGGATTGCTGAATAACCAATCGCGAACACTCCAATGAGTGAGGCGAGAGATCCTGTGCGGCTATCGTTTTTCCAGAGGAAAAACAAAATTGATATGAGGCAGGCGCTGGCAATAATCCATTGCGGGTAAAGCGCTGCCGGAGCATATAACCGCTCGCTGCCGTTGCTGATGGATTGCATTAAAAAGAAAAGCAACGCGGCGCCAAACAGAATAAGGAGAATAGTTTGGCGCGACGGTGCGCTTGCTTTGTCAAAAAGTGTTCGCAAGGCAACCGCGGTTAACATCGTAATAAAAGGCAGCGCGGGTATAAAATATCGCATATTGTAACTGCCGCCGCCATGCCACTGGTGCATGGAATAAAAAACTATCGGCGCAGCAATCGCCAGAAGGCAAAGGGCCGTCGCAGTAACCTCCTTGCCCTTAAAAAAGGCGACCATTGGCAAAATCACCAACGGTAAAAAGGGTAAGCTTTGGATCAATGCTTTTTTTGGATAGCCCCAGAAAAGTAATTGCCCAAACTCGTTTTTCTCAACACCGGCCTGATAGTAGGCGTCATGGGCCTGCAAGTTGATGATCAAGACATAAGCGCCGTAGAGGATTTTCCAGATGAAACCGCCTCCGATAAGGAGGGCAATCACCAGGCCGCCGCCGCAGACCACCATCATTTTACGCGCGCCAAGCCGGTCAAACACGGTTCGGGCCAGTGCGGACACATTGACGAGCCATAAAAGGGCTAAAAGCCCAACGCCGCCAATGATCAACGGGATATACCTGCCATTGGTGTCGCCCGCCGACGAGGGGCCATAGGAAAGCGGGGAGAGAACGCCGAATTTTATATAGTTTAGGTAGGTCGCAACGGCTAAACCCGGCGCCATACCCAGCAGGAGCAACAGGGGGGCGAGCCTGTTTGTAGGCTGCGTGAATAATCTCAACCAGAAAAACAAAATGGGAAAGATCAAAATGGTGTCGACACGAATGTTGATCGCGGCGCCAATCAGGAGGCCCGCGCCAAGCATGAGGGCAATCTCACGGTTTTGATTTTTCTCTTCTCTCGCCAATACCGTGCAGTAAATAGCGCATAAAGAAACGGCGAGCGACAGCATGTGCGGCCAGATGCTGAAGGCGTAGTTAGGGACAAATGTTGCGGCGGCGAATATGATGACGGCATATTTTGCAGTTTCATCCGTATAAAGTGTTTTTGCAACCTGATAAGTTAGCCAAGCGCACATGACGGCGCTGAGAGTGTTCATCAGGATCAATCCATGAACGCCGAACGCCATGTAGAAAGGCGCCGCAAGAAATGCATATCCGCTCGGGTATTGTGGATAAACCAGCCCGTCCTTGGGGTCGGTCAAGAATTTCGTCAGTGGCGGCGCGCCGTCGACACCGCCATCAGCGGCGATGTGCAAGGCGCCGTTTTCCGCCATGGCGCGCGTCATATCGATGTAGATGCCGCCATCGATAATGAAGGGCATGGGAACGGAGAGGAATACGCCAACACACGCCAGCACAGTGCCAATGACAAGCAAGGTGGATGCACTCAATGGCAGCGGTATCGTTATGCGATGATCGCGACTGTCTGTTGCGTGCGCCATACGTTGCCCTTATGACGCCGCCCGCAGCCTTACCTTGGATAATAGCCAGGGCGTAGGGTGTCGCGTCTTTCTTGCAGACGAAAAAGCGATTTTATCGTTAAGGAAGTATAAACGCCGCCGCGCGAGTGTCCGGTTTATGGCTTCTGCTCTTGAAAATTTTTCACCTGATCTCTGCGATCTTCCTTTGGAGGCGCCGTCGCCCAAAAAGAGGGTGGCGATTATCGGCCCTGTGGAGCCCTTTCGCGGCGGTATAGCAAAGCACACAACACAATTGGCGCGCAGTTTGAATGCTATGCCAAATATAGACCTGCGCGTTGTTTCCTTTTCCCAGCTTTACCCGTCCTGGCTTTATCCGGGCGAAAGCGATCTTGATAACAGCAGTCAGCGGCCAGGTGATCTTACCATTGATTACATGCTGCATGCTCTAAATCCGATTTCATGGCGCCGCGTCGCGCACGACCTGAACAATTGGGGTGTTGAAGAGATTATCATTCCAGCGTGGACATTCTTTGTGGCGCCATGCCTCGGAATGATTGCGCGGCAATGTAAGAAAAACGGCGCCCATGTTTCTATGGTTGTGCATAACTCAAGTGACCATGAAGATGCGAAATGGAAAACGGCTTTCAATGCATATCAACTGTCTGGCGCTGACAGTTTTCTAACGCATAATGTTGCCTTGGCGGAGGCGCTCAAAATTTCTTACCCAACGGCGCAAGTGTGTCGCCGCGCGCACCCTATTTATGATCAGTACCCAGAACCACAAAACAGCCTGACGTCGCGGGCGGGGTTAGAGCTGTTGTTTTTTGGTTTTGTGCGACCGTATAAGGGTGTGGATATTGCGGTCAATGCGTTGGCGCAAAGCGGTGTCAAGGATGTAAGGCTGACGATTGCCGGTGAGTGTTGGCAAAGGCGCCATGAGATTGATGATCTGGTCAGCGATTTAGGCCTAGCTGACAAGGTTGAAATTCTAAATAGATATGTCAGTGACCAAGAGGCGGCGGAGCTGTTTGCCCGGGCGGATGTTGTGGTGTTGCCATATCGATCCGTATCCGGAACGGGCATAATTCCTCTGGCCTATCATTATGAAAAACCGGTGATTGTGACGGATCTGCCTGGCTTGAGAGAGTTTGTCACGGATGGTGTAACGGGTTGGGTTGTGCCGCCTGAAGCCCCGGCAGAACTGGCAAAGCTGATAAATGGACCTCTAACCCGCAAGGCAGCGCAAGAGATGGCGCCAGCCATCAAAGCACAGAAAAAAAAGATGAGCTGGGAGAATTATTCGGTTGGTTTAATGTCTCTATGGGAAGATAAAAGCGGAAACCATCCCGTTGAAGCCGTTTGAGTATTATGTCTTTTACGTCGTCAGTTCAGAAAATTTTGCGCAAGGCCTTGGGTAATACAAAAGCGTATAGTTTTTTTCGTCGCTTGTTTGTGTTTCAAATCTTTGCTTTGAGGCGCCCCCATGAAGATTGCTATTATGCCTTGCCGGGGCTCGCGGGTGATGATGGCGTCTTTCTGGACGTTGGCGCCAATGCGGGCCAAACAGCGGCGGCCGTTGCGCGGTTGTTACCAAAACATCAGATCATCTGTGTGGAGCCAAATCCCCAATTGCGCTCGGAACTGGCGTGGGTGCAGAAGTTTGTTGGCGCCCGGATGACGGTTGTGGGGCATGGCCTTTCTTCTAAGTCAGATGTCATGGATTTATTTATCCCTCATGATGGGGCGCTGGACTTTGAAGCAAGGGCGTCTTTGGATAAACAGGAGGCGTGCGCCCATGCAGTGGAACTGACCGACGAATTGAACCGCCCCGTTACTGTCCGGCATGAGACGGTTGATGTGAAGACTTTAGATAGCCTTGGGGTTTTCCCGGATATCATCAAGATAGATGTTGAAGGTTTTGAGCACGAAGTTTTAAACGGCGCCTTACAAACTCTTTCAAACTCAAACCCTGTTATTTTGTTTGAAGAAAATACCAATATTGAGACATGCATCAAAAGCTTGGTCTCTTTTGGCTATTTGTTCTTTAAATATACAAGAATGCCTTTGAGCGGTTCAAGGAGTGAGGCGAACATCAATATGATTTTTGCTATTCCTGAAGAGCGAAAAACCCTGCTTCAGGGTGAGGATTACGCAGACTTTAATTGGCTGCCTTATCGGCGCGGTGAAATTCTGACGGCGCCCGTCAAGTAGGGCGGTTTTTTAGGTATCCGCTTGTGGTGCTGGTCAGACTGATGATTGCTGCAACGGGCAACAAAAACGCCAGCCAAATAATCCTGTATAATGTGGCGGCGACGAATGCCAGTGCTGGCGAGAGTGAAATGATGACGGCGAGCGCTGCGGCTGCTGCCTCCGTTACGCCAAGCCCTGCAGGGACGAATGACACAGCAACGCCACTGGCGCTGGCGAGTGAGAATATTGAGGCTTCTATCAAAGTAAGTGTTTCTCCTAAAGCGGCGAAGCTCCACCAAATGCCGACGACCCCAACAGCGCTTGTAAAAAGGCGAGCGCTCATGATCAGTGCGATGTTTTTGAAAGACGAGCCGATGGCGCGCATCCAGAATAGTGAAAACAATAACGCGCCGCCACCGAGAAAAATAGAAGTGATCCCGGTTTGGATAATGTTGAGGATAGTAAAACAGACGCCGGCAACAATAAGGATGACGCCAACCCACTGAACCGCGACGGCGATGACAATGCTGCTGGCTAATTTTAGATCAACACCAAGATCCTTCAAAGCGACCGTGCGCACCAGTGGACCGCCTGGTAAGGGCAGAACATTTGCGGCGCTTGCCAGCACAGAAAGTTTAAACGCCCGGCGCCACCCAAACCGTACGTTTAGAAGACGGGCGGTCAATTCTGTTTCAAGCGTGTTGGTGATGACCCCAAGGGGAGCGATGAGGACAAAGATCAACATTACATAGCGCCACTGTTTTAAGGCGATGTCTGCGGGGAGGGCGTTAAGTGCGATGACCAAGCCGACTATAAGCAGCGTAACGGCGAGTCCGTATATTATACGCCGGCCATTCGGTGATGTGAGCGCAGCACGTGCCCCCGACAGGGCGCCCGATAGAGCGTTCAAAATGGACTGTCTTGATGGCGTCAATTTTCCAGTCCTTGTGGGCGGTTGATTTTACGCCGTAGCGTAAAGGGCTTGCTGTCAGGCTTTTTGCAACAATCACCAATTCTAAAGGGTTAATTCTTAATCATTCCTTTGTCAGTTTCGGGCTTTATGGCGAAAACAATGGGCTTGCCGTGACCAAACTGATCATTCAGATCCCCTGCTTCAACGAAGAAGCGACCCTTGCGGAAACATTGCGCGATATTCCGCGCGAGATCGAGGGCGTGGATAAAGTTGAGGTGCTGGTTGTCGATGACGGCTCAATCGATGATACCGTTGCCGTGGCCAAAGAAAACGGCGCTGATCACATTGTTCAGAACGGAACCAATAAAGGGCTGGCGCAATCTTTTCAGCGCGGGCTTGATGCATGTTTGCGGCTTGGCGCCGACATTGTCGTCAATACAGATGGCGACAATCAATATTGTGGCGCGGATATTCCCCTTCTCGTGGCGCCGATATTAAAAGGCGAAGCTGATATAGTTGTTGGGGATCGTCAGACAGACGCGGTCGAACATTTTTCGCCGCTGAAAAAATCATTGCAGAAAATTGGCAGCCGCACGGTCGCCGGTTTGGCTGGCGCCGACATTGCCGATGCGGTCAGCGGCTTTCGCGCGATCTCGCGTAAGGCGGCCATGGGCATGACGGTGCGATCGACTTTTTCCTACACCACGGAAACGTTAATACAGGCGGGGCGGAAAAACCTGACGATCCTCTCCGTGCCGGTCCGCACGAACAAAGTTGAGCGTCCGTCGCGTCTTTTCACATCTATGTCGCAATTTTTAAGCCGCACAGGGCGGACCATGTTGCGCGCCTATGCGATGTATGAGCCGCTAAAAATATTTCTTGTTCTCGGTGTTGCGTTGATGCTTGCCGGCACGCTCCCGATCGCGCGTTTTATCTTTCATTATTTTGCCGGTGACGGCGCGGGCATGATCCAGTCGCTGATTCTGGGCGGTGTTCTGTTTTTGATGGGCGGCGTCTGCGCTATGTTTGCGTTGATCGCGGATTTAATCGCCTATAATCGGCAATTGCTGGAATTGACGCTGGAGCGCGTGCGCAAGATTGAATATGCGCTGGATGAGCCGCGCGAAGAAAAACCAAACAGGCGCGCTTTCCCGGCGGAAAAACTACGCGAAGAACTGAGCGCCCTGAAAGCGCATTTCGGTCGCTAACACACCGGGCGCCAACACAGCCGAATATGACCACAAGAAACGGGCGGGCCTGGCGCCAATTCGTGTTACTATGAGCGAATGAAAACCTTCGCCTATCATTTGTTTGAAACTGCGCTTGGGCGCTGCGCTATGGCCTGGGGCGAGAGCGGCGTCCTCTCTGTCAGCTTTCCGGAAAAAGACGACGCGACTACGGTGGACCGCCTCGCAAGGCGGCCAAAATATCTAGGCTATGAGGGGGACGAAGAAGAGGCTTCGCCGCCGCAAGGGATAGTGCGGCTTGTAAAAGACATTACCGCGCTTTTTGAAGGTGCGCGGCCAAACTTCGCCGATGCCCGCCTCGATATGGAGGGGATAGCTGCTTTTGATCGAGAACTTTATGCTCTCACTTTAGCCATTCCAGCGGGCGAGTTAAAAACCTATGGCGATCTCGCTAAAGCGTTGGGTGATGTTTCCCTGTCGCGCCGTGTGGGTCAGTCGCTGGGGCGCAACCCGTTCCCCATCATCGTGCCGTGCCATCGTGTTGTCGGCGCGGATGGCGCCATGACCGGTTTTTCCGCGCCCGGCGGTGCGGAAGTCAAGCGACGCTTGCTAAAGATTGAAGGCGCCATCGAACCGGATTTGTTTGATTAGAAAAATAGCCAACGGTGCGTAACGTTTATGGGTTTTGCGGACAGGCGTTAGGTTGCAGACGAACTACCGAGCCCAATACTAGGTAGCTTCCATGTAAAGTAAGTGCCGGGTGAAGTCGATCGCAAGGGGTTGTTGAAGTAAATTATCAAGCCCTAAAAGGCCAAACGGTTTTTCTTTATAACCTATTTGTTCAAAAAACCTTGCGTCCGCAGCAAGCAAAGGGCGCTCACGTAATCTGGTTTCACCCACCTTCAGCCTAATGTTATGGATAATAAAAGAGCTGATGACTGTTCCGTGAGCATCGGTTAAATCAGTCTTTCCACTTTTCGTAAAATCGATGGGCGGATCTGTTTTGATATGATGCGTTGCAGGGAAATTGCAAACTGTCGCCTCAGAACCAGTATCCAATAAGAATGGAATATTTCGACCGCTCAACGTGACATC
>BQJH01000144.1 GCA_021604605.1 Hyphococcus sp. | reverse complement strand
GGAAACTGTTGCGACAAATAACAAGATTCTGTTTGACGCTTTGGACATTGAACGGTTTTTCTTTTGCGTCCGACCTTATTACAAACCTTATCGGGTCGGCCAAAATGTTTATCGCGGCGCGAACGCCGGTGACTTTGCCGGGATCAATCAGATCGATCTTCTGCTTGGGCTGTGTCGCGGCAATGACCCATCCTATGCGGAGCTTCTTGAAGAAAAAATTCTTTACATGATGCCGAGCGATCAAAAAGGCTTGCGTGATTGTCTGCGTATGACGCCGTTACTGGACGAATTCACCGATGCGGCAAAAAACCATGCGGGCGAAGAATGGTTCAAGTCCCACGCCCGTACTTTTATTGACGTTTGCATCGCTCATGGTCGAACAGCCGCGCAACATCACAATATGCTGTTCTCCAAGTTTATTGAAAAACCATCGGCAACACTTGAAGAAAAATATCTGAAACAAGTCACGGCCAGCGGCCCTGCCCTTTCAGAACTGGCAAAATCTCTGCAGCGCTTGCGCGACATGCGCACAGCCAACCCGGATGCAGATTGTGAGACAGCCCACGATGAGATTGAAGCGCTAAAGAAGGCTAGTGGTTGGACCGGGTAGTTTTTGGAACAGTAAGTCTTCGTAAGAATGACCCAATTAGGACGATTTCCTGACGTTATCTCTAATTTTGTCTACGGCTATTCATCGCCAAAAGGCGACACTCGGCTTCGAAAGCTGAACGGCAGCAATGCGCGCTAGCAGCATCTTCTTCTGTCCTGCCCCCCCCAAACCTCCACATCTTCGAAGAATACCACGAATTTTTTGGCTCAGTTAAATGAGGGCAGAACAGGCAAGGCACTATCAAAAGCTCGCACCAATCCCGAATGTACCGCGAACATCAGTTTCGTTTTGAATGCCGTTTAGATCTTCATACACTGGAAATCCGACAGAGACGAAGCTGTTCCAACCCCAAGGTGAAGAATAGCGCAGCCCCGGTGAGACAAAGAGTTTTGTACCACCACTATGGGGATCGAGAAAATCACCGACTCGTTCGCGTTCGCCCCATTCGCCATTAACTTCGACGATTAAATCCAGTGCGTGGTGACGCTCAAATGTGCCGTCAGCGTGGGTGTGGGCACCTTCACCGAACCGATAGGAAACGCCAAGATTATAAGCGAATGTATCGCCAAGGTCCGTATCTTGTTCGCCTTCGGTAGCGACTGTATAGCGGACATTGCCGGCTACTGAAAACGGTCCAAAGTTTTTTCCTGCCGCGATCCCGAAATGTGGATCCCAAGAGCCGGAACCAGGCTGAAATTCTGCTTCGAACAGATTATGGCCGTGACCAAGGGATTCTTCTTCCGTTTCGCCGGTCGGCGCTTTTACACCAACAATAAAGGCGAGGCTGAAGTCGTCTTCGACGCGATTGAGAACGCGGTATTTTGCGCTGACCACAAGATCGCCAAATCCGCGCGTATCGCCCAACATATGGGTGTGTGGATCGCCATGTTCGACTTCGCCTTCACGAATGCCATAACGCAAGACGTAAGGCGCGACGACGCCAATGCTGAAATCATCTGTGACGCCATATTGAGTGGCGAGGGACGCGATATAGGTAGCATCTGTATTGTGTACACCTTCAATGCCGTTGATTGCGAAACCTTCCAGCGCTTCGTTCGATAATTCTTCATAGTTTTCGGTTTGTGCCTGAACTGAAACTGAAAACTTTCCTTTCGGTAGGGTGTCGGCAGTTTCAGTATTGATTGGGCCGGCAGAACTGGCCGGTCCCGCAACGGTAACATGGTGTGCATTGGCATCGGCTGTTGCGATCGCGGTGTAGACCGCCGCAGCCGTCATGATGATATATGGCGCTGAATAGCTCGTTTTGAATTTTGAAATAGACATAAAGCTCTCCTGTCTCCCCATGATGCCGGGGCTATTTGTGTAGGTTTTGGGTTGTTTGAGTGCGCCATGTGGCGCTGAATATTATTCAGTAACGATGATCGATCCGGTCATCGTCGGGTGATATGCGCAAATATAATCAGTTTTACCCGCAACATTGGTAACGAGCGACCATTCATTTTCGTTATTCAGATTGCCGGAATCCCATTTGGCCCCCTCAGAGGTCGCAGTGTGTGGAACAACATCAAGATTGCGCCAAATGATCACGTCACCTTTTTCAACGGTGATGGTTTCAGGCACAAATTTAAATTGCCTTATCTCTACCACATGGGTCGTAGACGTGGATTTGACAGTCTCTGGGTTGGACGACGTTGGGTCCATTGCACCACACGACGAAGCGGTGATGGCGAGAAACGCAACGGCGGCCCACAAGAGGGGCCTACCGCGCACGCGTAAATAGTTTGCGATTTTCATGGTGAGAATCTCCGTTTCAGGTTGATCCCTAGCGCAGGGACTTCACCATCATTTCCGCGTGGTCCTCGTGAATTTTGAATACGGCAAGCGCTGAACCAAGCAGGGATTTAAATTCTTTATTGTCGGCTGCCGGAATAAATGCGGTTTCAACGGTCTTGTTGACGAACTGGTGATAGCCAAGTTCATTTTCTGCGTAAGCCCGATCAAATGCGGCGCCATCAAGAGCGGCAAGCTCGTCGCGCTTTGCCTTGGCGTTGGCGCTAAGTTGTTGGCTCGTTGCATTATCTACTGGTGTCGCGCCAAGCTTTTGAAGTAGAGCGAGTGCCTGATCATTCACAGAAGTGTGATCGCGGATCATTAGCTCTGCAAATTCCCGTACGTCCGGGTTGTCGGATTTTGCGAGGGCAAGATGGGCATATCGAATGTCAAGATTTCCCGCTGTATAGGCGATATGAGCAATCTCCATATCAGAAGGGCCGCCTTCAGCGGCGGCGTTACCGATGGATGCGGCGGTTGCGAGCATCAGCGCGGCGATAATTTTAGTGCGTTTCATGAACATTTTTGTGTTCTCCATATTGATTTTGAGCACCGCTGTTGTCGGCGGATGAGTGCTATTTAGTTGAAGAAATTCGCTGCGCCAGCGCCCAGGCTTAACTCTGGACGGCATGCAATATCTCCCGGACGATCCGCAAAGAAATTTAAAGTTGTGACACTTTAACAAGCACTGTAACGGGCCGATAAGGTAAAAAACGCGTTATCAAGTTATGCGCGTGCTATTGATCAGGAAAAAATAATGGATGTTTTGAACGATATTATCGACACGCTGGGTTTAAAGGGCGCTTTATATTTTCGAACTGATTTTTCACCGCCCTTTGCGATCGGTGTGCCACACTATGAACAGGCGGCGCGCTTTCATCTGGTGGTGCAGGGGCGTTGTTTCGTGACTTTGGCATCGGGAGGCGTAATTGAGTTGAGCGCCGGCGATCTCATATTAATTCCCGCCGGGGCCAATCACACATTGACAAGCGCTCCGGAAGATCGTGCGATCCCGCTGGAAACAGTTATTGAGGATTCAGGATATAGTGGAACTGGTGTATTTTCTCTAGGCGAAGGTGACAGCGCTGCGTCAACACAGATGGTTTGTGGCCATTTTTCGTTTCGTGCGGGTGCTGATCACCCGCTCCTGCGCGCATTGCCAGAGCATCTTATCGTTACAAACGCGTTGCGGGCCAAAAATCCATGGCTTGATGACGTGTTGCGATTGATGGTCAAACAGATTTTCTCCGACCCTGATAATTCCGCCGCAACCGTGACACGTTTGTCGGAAGTGATCTTCATAGAAACTTTGCGCGCCAGCGCTGAGCAGGCTCCGAACCTCGAAAAAACCTTGAGTGCACTAAAGCAACGTCAGATAGGCGATGCGTTGTTGCTAATGCATGAGCGACTCGATGAGCCCTGGACCATGGAAAAGCTTGCTACCGCCGTTGGTATGTCGCGCAGTAAATTTGCTGAAAGTTTCAGGCAATCGATTGGCATTGCGCCGATGACATACCTTACTGACTGGCGTATACAAAAAGCGATTAGTCTTTTAACGGCATCGCAAAAATCGGTGCAACAGGTTGCTGCGGAGACCGGCTATCAGTCACCGGCGGCCTTCACGCGCGCCTTTTCCCAAAAAATGGGTGTCTCTCCCAAAGAATACCGACGCCAGGACGTCTCAACATTGCACTAGGTGATAGCGCAATGTGCTTTGGCGCGCACAACACGAAAAAATTTGCAGACAGTCCAAAGCAATTTGCGCCCCGTCGCTGGATCAATCCGGCCCGTAGATTTTTGTCCCGTGCTTCGTATTTCATAGTGACGGTCACAACGGCCTTGCATTACAAATACGGAGACAAACATGATCAACGCAAAAACCATTGGCCAAATGTTTGGCGCAATTTTTTTACTGGTCGGTATTTTAGGGTTTATCCCAAATCCGATTGTGTCCCCCAACGGCACTTTCGTCGTCAATACTATGCATAATTTTGTGCACTTGCTGACTGGCGCGGCATTTTTTGGCGGCATCCATTTCGGCTATCCGCGCCAGACCATCATTGGTGTTGGCCTTTATTACGTTGGTGTTGCAGTGATCGGGTTTTTGACAAAAAGCGATATGATGCTTGGCCTCATTCACATTAACACTGCGGACCGATGGCTGCATCTTGGTCTCGCCGTCGTAATATTGGCCGCCGGCGCCGTTTCGATTGACGATAAAAAATCGGTAAGCTGAATCACTTTCAGGTTTTGTAGTGCTCGACTTGCCTCAAGCCCGTAACTCTTCAGTTTGCAAACGCATATGAAAAATAGCATGAATCAGGAGTTAGCATTGAAAAAAGCGTCATCTTACAAGTGCATTCTTCGTCGAGAATTTATTTTGACCGTTGGAAAAGGGATTGCAGGTGTCGGCGTAATCGCTAGCGGCATTTATCCCGCACAAGCGTTGCAGAAAGCTGACAAAGAAGTCGTAAACTACCAGGACACGCCAAACGGATCATTGAGTTGCTCAGGTTGTCGCTTTTTTGATGGGGAGAGTGGCTGTGCGGTGGTAGACGGTAAGGTTAGTGCGGATGGTTGGTGCGTGGCTTTTTCGGCGTCATAGGCGTTAATTGCATATTGGTATTTCATTGTGTGGTTTGCAGTTTCAGCTATCTGGGCGCCGGATGCGGTAAATGGTGTGAAAGGGATTGGCGTAGGAATTTTTCGCAGTTGTATGAGAACAGTCCATCTTCAACGCCGGTATTTGTAATCGCGGGTCGCCATTACCGAAGCTAATGTCAGGTTTGAGAAAAAATCTGCCGTTCGATATTGCCAGCGAAAGTCCGTTAAGGGCCAAAAATTGCCTTAGACTAGCGTCCGCTGGGTGTCGGGTAATTATAATAAACGAGACACTCGAATTAGGAACGAGTTTACCAAAGAAACTAAGATTGTGGCGGGTTTTTAACGCCCCTCGCCTATCGTAAATTCAATTGGTGCGGACGGGGGGACTCGAACCCCCACGAGGTTACCCTCGACAGATTTTAAGTCTGTTGCGTCTACCGGTTCCGCCACGTCCGCAAAATTATTGCCGGTAAGATCAATGATCTGGCGCTCTCTAGCATCCATCGGCCCCGAGGCAAAGCCTCGAAAATGAATCTGGGCAAAGCCTCGAAAGTAAATCTGGGCAAAGCCTCGAAAATGAATCTGGACAAAGCCCCAGTCGCGGCATGTCTGATTTACCACCCCATGGATTTCCTCCGGTGATCAGCACTCAACCACATTCACAGCCAGACCGCCCTCGCTCGTTTCTTTGTATTTCCGCGACATATCAAGGCCGGTCTGGCGCATCGTCTCAATCACCTGATCAAGGCTGACCTTATGACCGCCGGCAGGCCCTCCTGTAGAATGTAGAGACAATCGCGCCGCATTGACGGCCTTAACTGCGCCGATGGCGTTCCGCTCAATGCACGGGACCTGCACCAGGCCGCCAACCGGGTCGCATGTAAGGCCAAGATTGTGCTCCATGCCGATTTCCGCAGCGCGCTCTACCTGATCGGGCGTCGCGCCCCACACCGCCGCAAGACCGCCCGCCGCCATGGAACAGGCAACGCCAACCTCACCCTGGCACCCCATCTCCGCGCCGGAGATTGAAGCGCGCTGCTTATAGAGCATGCCGATCCCTGCAGCAGTTAAAAGAAAGGTTCTGATGTGGTTGATGTTCGGCTCATCTTGCACACAATAATGCTTGATGACCGCAGGAATAATCCCCGCGGCGCCATTGGTCGGTGCTGTCACGACGCGCCCGCCTGCTGCATTCTCCTCATTGACCGCCATGGCGTAAACATTCAGCCAGTCGAAAAGTTGCTCGCGCTCATTGGCGAGCGGCGCGGCCTCGAGCTTGGCGAACAAAGCCGGCGCCCTGCGCTTAACATGCAGACCGCCGGGGAGTTCGCCTTCGGTTTTGAGGCCTCGCTCAATGCAGCTGTTCATCGCCTGCCAGATTTTATCGATCTGTTTCAGGGTTTCTTCGCGGGGGCGAAACCCATCTTCATTGCGCAAAATAATGTCATGAATTTGCGCATCATTGTCACGGCAAATCTGTAAAAGCGCTTCAGCGGACTCAAACGGAAAATCCCCGCGCACCGGCAAAGCGATCATGTCATTTTCTGCTGGCGCACTCAGTTGTTTTTCGCTGGCGATAAACCCACCGCCAACGGAATAATAGGTTTGATCAAAAATCTCTGCGTCGTTGGCGTCAAGCAAGGCGAGGCGCATCTCGTTTGGATGCACGGTCGGAATAATTTCACCGCGCAAATTAATGTCTTTGGCCGGATCAAACGAGATCTCCTGCCCCAAATGGAGTTTCAGTTTTTTCTGCTCGCGCACTTTGGCGAAAGCTGTTTCTGCTTCATCGGGATCTGTCTGGTCTGGCTCAAACCCCATGAGCCCCAGAATTGTCGCTTTGTCACTCCCGTGCCCAATGCCGGTGAGCGCCAGCGACCCATGCAGGTCAACTTTAACGCGCACTGCTTTACTTAGAAGATCGGCCTTCGCCGCATCTTCAAGGAACCGACAACCTATGCGCATCGGCCCAACCGTATGGGAAGATGACGGACCGATACCGACTTTAAAGATGTCCAGAACGCTCAGCATTGATCAACTCTCAAAAGCAAGCAATGCAAATAGCCTGTCTCGGCATTTGCGTATAGCCCGTCTGATCCTCAACCCTCATGGGGCGGCAGTTCGTTTGATGAAGCGGGGTCTAAGGTTATGGCGCAGGCGCTTCTGGCGCCAACCCCGCCGCCTTCGCAAGCTGTCCCTTATTATAAAGCGAGAAAACCTCTTGTTGGGCTAAGCTTTCCTGCAAGGCGTCGAGTGTCGGTAGCACCGCATCTATATTTTTACCCGCTGCTTCCGGTGCATTACGAAGCGCCGTTCTTGTGGCGGCGAGATTACGGCTGACTGAAATCAGATCAGCGCGCGCCTCAGCGAGGCTTTCACCTGCAAAACGCTCATGAATATGGCCCAGCTTATTTTGGGCGCTCAGAACAAGAAAATCCGCTGTCGATGCGTCATCCTTCTTGAGCGCAACGCGTGCAAGAAACAGCATTTCCCGCACTCTTGTTGTGTCCCGCGTCAAAGTGATCGCATCTGCACCGCCAGGGCAATCAGCTCGTTTTAACTGCTGCACATAGAACGTCAGACCAGCGACAATGGCGGCAGGCGGCGGGGCGCCCTGAAATTCGTCAATGATCGCATTTTCAATAAAAGCGTGGAGACTTGGCGCAGGAGCGGCTGTTCCGAAAGTTGTATTTTTTCCAATTCCAACAAGATCCGGAATGGGCAAC
>BQJH01000143.1 GCA_021604605.1 Hyphococcus sp. | reverse complement strand
CCCAGTCCGACGCCATCAAACTATCATAGTCCGACACCAGATTAATCGAATGCATTGGTGCGCCATGCCTATCGAGAAGGCCGCCGACACTGGAGAGAAAAATAATCTTCATCGGCTGCAAGGCGCCAACCAGCGCGCGCGTGGCGCTGTCGCCATTGACGTTTAACAACTGCCCGCCGGGCGCCATGCCCAAACATGTCAGGATCGGGATGGCGCCGGACTGCGCAATGGAACTGATCAGCCCAAGGCGCACATTCACCGGCTCACCGACATAGCCGAATTTATCCTTATCGATATAGTCCGCCTCAATGGCGCCGGTAGTCAACGAGTGCGCCGCAACCCCTTGGGCGCGCACCGCTTCGACCAGTTTGATATTTTCACCCGTGAAGACATCGCGCGCGGCGTCAAGCGCCTCTGCGGATGTCACGCGCAAGCCATCAATCTTCGGTGTTTTAATATTGCGGGTTTTGAGCGTTTCATCGAGTTGCGGCCCACCGCCATGAAGTACAATCGGCGTTAAGCCCACTGTATGGAGAAACGCCAGCGCGCCGGCGGTCTCTTCCAACTGCTCGCGCAACACCGCGCCGCCGATCTTGATCACCGCAAACCGCGTCTGATCGACCTCGGAGAACCGCTGTAAATAGGAGCGGATCTCCTTGCCGTCCGACATATTGGACAGGAGCTGAACGATAGTCTGGCGTGTTGAGGTTGTGGTCATTCTTCTTCTGACGGCATCCAAGGTTTCACTTCGACACCTTTCGCTCTTAAATAATCGACTACTTTTTGACGCCAATCGATCGAATCATCTGTAGGCGGATACCAACGATTGTTTTCAATCCAATAGACGATTGTATGGCCGCCAACGCCAGTCTTCGCCATATAATCAGCTCCATTTTCCAACAATATGTAAGCCGCACGCCAGTTGCTTACTCTAGTTTCGTGAAGAGGGACGTCACCTACAGCGTTTTTGAATTCAATATCCGCTCCATAATTGAGCAATAGTTGTATATGTTCAAAATTCCGCGAGAAAATAGCGTGGTAAAGTGCCGTTGGCAGTGATGGCTCTTTTGGATGTTTAAAATTCGGATCAACGCCAGATTTCAGCAAAATGGTTAGGTAATCTGGATCGGGATGTCTAGCAGATATCAGGAACGCCGTTCGCCCACTCGGCGTATGAAAGCGCAAGGGATCGGCCCCTAAATCCACAAGGTGCTGGAAACCAACCTTGTTTGGATATTTCTCCGTCACCATGAGCCAGTAAAGCGGCGTTATGCCGTCTTTACCAACGAAGTCGATATCAGCCCCTTTCGCAACGAGACGATCCATCTCATCTACGTTGCCTCGCGCCGAAGCTTTTGTGAGCCTCACTACGCTCTCATTATCGAAGAAATTTTCTGGTGCGCTGTCACCACGGATCACTCCGCAGCCAAGTAAAATTAGGGCAGCGAACATTACCGCTGATATTCGTACCAAGACGGACATCACCCCACCAACGCTTTCATAATCGCCTTTTGCACATGCAGACGGTTTTCCGCTTCATCGTAAGCTATGCAGTTGGCGCTATCGAATACTGCATCGGTCATCTTCACATTGCGCCGCATGGGCAGGCAATGAGACACGAGCGCGTTGTTGGTCTTCGCCATTTTTTCTTCATCAACAATGAAATGTTTGTGCGCATCGCGGATTGGTTTTTCCGGTTCCCAATTGCCAAAATACGGCAGCGCGCCCCAGCTTTTGGCGTAGACCACATCGGCGTCTTCATATGCCTCTTTGATGTCGTGGGTGATGTTGACGCCATAGCCGTTGGCGGCGGCATCCTTACACGCCTGTTCGACATAGCGATCATCAAGAACATAATCCTCGGTCGGACAAAGCAGTGTCGGCTTCATCCCGAACTTGGCGGCAATCATCAAAGCAGAATTCGCCACCGCTGTGTTCAGCGGTTTGGGATGATAGGTCCAAGTGAGGACAAATTTCTTTCCCTTTAAATCGCCCAGCCGTTCCTGCAGCGCCATCACATGGGCCATTTCCTGACACGGGTGGGTAATGGTTTCCATATTGACCACCGGCACGTCGGCATACTTCGCAAACGCATTGAGGATCTTGTCTTGGCGATCTTCCTGCCAATCGACGAATTTCGGGAAAGCGCGAATGCCGATCATATCGCAATAGCGAGAAAGCACCTTCGCGGCTTCTTTGACATGTTCTTCGGCGTCACCGTCCATGACGACGCCGTCTTCAAATTCCAGCGGCCACATACCGCCTGATGGGGACAGGACCACCGCATGACCGCCAAGCTGGCGCGCACCCACATCAAAAGACGTTCGTGTTCTCAATGAGTTATTGAGAAATAACAACGCAATCGTCTTGTCTTTCAGCGCATCCCCAAGCGGCGAAGCCTTCATCGCCCGCGCGTCATCAATCATCGCCTGCAAGTCTTCGAGCGCCCAATCGGCGGTATTGAGAAAATGTTTCATGGCTGATCTTTAACGGGCCAGTGACGCCAATCCAAGCGCCCAATGAGGACAGAGCCCCTTAATATGTCTTATAAAGAGGGAAGAATATCTAAACCAAAGAGAGACCTCATGTTTTCACTCCTAGCCGCAACCGCTGTTTCTGCTGTCATGATCACCACCAGCGCCGCCGCGAACCCGGCCGTCACACCCAGCACTTGTGACTTTGGCGAACGCCACCCGGATGCGCCGGAAGAACTGACCCAGTACGAGTTTCTGGTCGGCAATCATGAAGTCCAGGCCTACCGCTATGACCCGGACAATAAAAACTGGGGCCAGGGATATTTAACCACACGCTGGAATGGGTGGTGGGCCCTTGGCGGCTTCGCCATCGCCGATGAATGGTTCGACATCCAGTTTCCCGGTCAGCCGGAAACGACAGGGCGCGGCATCAATCTGCGGATGTGGGATGGCGAAAAATCCCAATGGTCAAATATGTGGATGCACACTAACACGGCGCAGACAACGGATCTGATCTCTACCGTCGAAGAGGACGGAAAGATGGTGATGTACCAAACCTATCCCGAACCGAAAACCAAGACCCGTGTTGAGTTTGAAGTGCATGATGACGGCTCATGGACCCGGATCGCCTATAATGAAGCGGAAGACGGCTCGCTAACCCCCGCCGGTAAACTGGTCGGGATCAAGCTCGCCTGCGAAGAATAGGCAAAAGTTAACACTTTTCCATCGCCTCACCTGCGAGCCATTTTCTCAACTGATCCCTTGCCGCATCCCTTCCCGCTGAAATCTGGGGAAAAATCTTGTGGGAAACGGCGCGCCGCCTATCTTGTGATTCGCAGGTGACAGCGCGCGACAAACAGGAATAGTTTACGAAACGTAAACAAGCGCATAGCGGGAGCATCGCAAGTTTGCTAGAGTGATGAGTTCCTTGGCAATATTTCCAAAACGGCGCGCAGGTGCATGGCGAACGACCAGAATGACTTCAGCGGCTCAGACTTGTCGGCGCGCATTGATGCGCTGTCGCCGCGTCGCCTGTCATATTTAACTGGCGCTTTTATCATTGTTCTTGCGGTTCTTTTGATATTCGAAATCAATGACAAAGCCGCTTCACGAAAAATAGAGACCGAACTTCGCCTGGAGCAAGCGGTGAGCGACGGCGCCGCCGCCCTCAATGTCGCGATCATGACCGGCGCCCCGGCGCGCGACACGCTGGGCCGTATTTGGCCAGGCGGGCGGGCCGCCGTCTATCATTTGTCGGCCAATGGCGATGTTCTCTCCGCTAAAGGCGCCAGCAACGCCATGCAGCTGTCGGGCAGCCAGCTTCGGACGCTTGACCTGCAAAGCCGCGGGACGGCGCAGCTTAATGTGGCGGGCGAAAAAGCCTCCGTCTTCTGGCGAACGCTGGACAATGGTGAAGTCTTGCTCGCGACGGCGCCCTCGCGCGACATATATGACCGCTCCCGGGCATGGGTTGTTTATGCGGTTATTCTAGCGGCCATGAGCGTTGTCATTATCTCGTTGATGGCGGCGTTCATTCGGCAAAGCCGAACCGCGGCAAACGCCGCACACGCGCTTACCACCCTTACTGATTTTAGCGGCGCCTTGTCCGGCGGGCGCTGTTCAGCCTGGTTTTATGACAGCAAAGATCGCACTGTCGCTCTTGCACAATCCTTCCTAGAGCCCATTGGCCTTGGGTCACGCGATCGGCGCTTCACCCTGCGAGAAATCTCTGCGATTGTTCACCCACAGGATTTGCGCACCGCATTGGCTGTTTTCTGCAATGAACCATCGGGCGTCAGCGAAGGCGCTGTGCGCTTTCGTGATCCGGGCGGTCGTTGGTCCCGCACATATTTGCGCACGTCAAAGGAAGCGACACGGTTTGAACGCGCGGGCGTCGCGTTTGATCTTTCCGGCGCTAACGCCCTCGCCCCCGGCGCCGCGATTGCTGAAACGCGGCTGCGCGATGCGATTGAAAGTATTCCCGAAGCGTTCGTTCTTTGGGACGCGAATGGCAAGCTTGCGATCTGGAACAAACGCTTTGCATCTATCTTTCGCATCCCGGCAAAATCCTTAAAGCCCGGCCTGACAGCACGCGATCTTTCAACGCTGGCTGGTGTCGCCGGTGATGTGTTGATCGATCATTTTGGTCCGCTTGACGGAGAAGGGTCAGAAAACTTTGAAGTCGCCCTCCCCGGCGCTCGCTGGGCGCATATCTCCCGCCGTCGTACTGTAGAAGGCGGATGCGTTTGCGTGGCCGCCAATGTCACCGACCTGAAACGGCGCGCGCGCGCGCAGCAGAAAAAAGAGCGCGAGCTGGAAAACACTGTTGCTGATCTTGAGGCCTCACGCCGTGACCTCTCAGAGACCATGCAAAAATATCAGTACGAGAAATATCGCGCTGAAGAGGCCAGCCGTTCCAAGAGTGAATTCCTCGCCAATATGAGCCATGAATTGCGCACGCCCCTGAACGCCATCAACGGCTTTTCAGAAGTGATGCAGTCAGAACTTTATGGTCCTCTGGGCGATGAGAAATACAAAGAATATATCAGCGATATTTTATCGAGCGGGAAACACCTCCTCGAACTGATTGACAACATTCTCGATATGTCAAAGATCGAGGCGGGCCGGGTGTCGCTGGAACCAAAACAGGTAGAGCTTGAAAAGCTCTTGAATGAGAGCGTGCGCTTCGTTGAAAAACGCGCCAGCGACGCCGGGGTAAAATTGAACGCTTCGGTTGCTCATGCGCCAGCCGTTTGGGCCGATGCACGCGCGGTAAAACAAGTCACGCTTAATCTTCTCTCCAACGCCATCAAGTTTACGCCTGAAGGCGGCGAGATCACCCTCACCGCTGAAGCAGATCTCGATGGGGTCACGATCATTGTCGCCGATAGCGGTTCGGGCATTGAACGCGCACAAATGAAAAAGCTCGGATCGCCTTTTGAGCTGGCGGAAAATCATTTTTCAAAAAGCCGAAACGGTTCGGGGCTAGGGCTCGCACTTTCAAAATCATTGATGGCGATGCAGGGCGGTATTCTCGCGCTCGCCAGCCAACCGGGAAAAGGGACTGTTGCCTGCGCCACGTTCCCGCGCCGCAAGGGCGCCAATGTCAGACTGCCGCAGTTTGTTCGCAAGGAAGCCTATCTCTTGACCGGGAAAGACCCAGCCCCGGCGACATTTAACGTCACCCAAGCAGCGGAATAATATTCACTGCAACAGCTAACGTTTCAATCGCTTTCACGTTCATGATGGCGCTTGCGACCACGGTGCTCACGGAACTTCTCACGCCTCTCATTGGCCGCCTTAATCATCAAACGACGCTCTTCAGCCGAAAGGGTGGCCATCGCTTCAACCAATATAATGTCAAAGACTTCGCGCTGGCGCGCCTGCTCGCTTCTGATCTCAGTCATCTTCGCGCTGATCGCTGCCCGGTCCAACTCATCACTGGCGAATAATTCTGACAACTCCCCTTGAAGGCGCCGAACAGTTTCATGGTTCTCACGCGCAGAAGGCAAGCCGGCTTTAATCACATCCCGGAATGCATCGCGTTTTTCAGGCGGCAATTCTTCAGCATGACGCATCATCCGGAACGGGCTTGTATGCCCGCCACTCCGCATAACTTCCGGCGCGCGGCGCGGTTCATGGTCCAGCATTCGGCCAGAGATAAACCCGACGCCAAAAATATTCAGCAGTACGGATACGATAAGTAAAACGATCAGTCCTCGTCCCATATCGCCCTCTCCTCTTCTAACTCAAGACTGGTTTGTTCGAGATAAGCATAGGCTTCATATTCTGGTGGGTAAGCAGCCTGCGTCGTTGCCGTCAACATGCCAGTCATCAGCCCCAGAACGCCAACCCCAGCTGCCACACTGGCGCTGAGGCTCGCGCGCATCCCGGCGGCTGAAACCTGAACGCCAGGGAATATTTTCTGCACCCATCCGCTGACAGCGTTTGATTGCGGCGCAATGCCAGAAGCAGCGTAGGAAGCCATTATGCGGCGCTTTAAATCAGCGCTCGCCTGTGGTTTCGATGCAGCGTCAAGATACGCATCAAGCGCGGCCCGCTCTCTCGCGGTTTCAGTTGAGTTTTGCTGCTGGTTCATCGCTCATCTTTCCCATGAGGTTATCACGCATTGGCGTTAACTTTTCCCGCAAAGCGCGCCGTCCTCTCGCTAATAAGGATTCCAGCGCATCGACGCTGACCTCCATAATTTTTGCCGCCTCAATGTTAGACAACTCCTGATAATGACAAAGTGTAATCGCCAATCGTTGACGCGGCGGCAAGGTATCAAGGGCCTCATCGATGGCAAACCGCCGCTCACCGGCCAACAATACATCATCCGGGCGCAACGCTTTATCAATCTGCTCTGGCGCGGCGTCTTCAGGTGCGAGACGCTTTCTTTTTCTCAGATCATCCAGACAAATATTCATCGCTACCCTGTAAAGCCAGGTTTCCAGTTTCGCCCCTTGTGGTTTCCACCGCGCTGCATGGCGCCAAAGTCTCAAAAAGGTTTCCTGCGTTGCATCTTCTGCACTATGGCGCTGACCGAGCATCTTGTAGCAAGCACCAAATATTTTATCCGTATGCCGCTCAACCAGAACCGCTGCGGCGGATTTGTCACCGCCGCCCGCGCGTTTGACCAGAATTTCATCGGTCTCTTTCTGGATATCCAACGAGCCGGCGACCCTTTTTTATGGACGCAGCCGCCTTCATAGCTGCTGCGCCCCTGATTGGGAGTGTGGGTTTAGTATCCTGAACTTTAATGACCCCGGCGGTGATGCCGACGGCCTTTGCGCTTTTCATCCTCGCCGAGAACGCCGTCGCCATTTTTATCCATACGCTCAAAACGAGCTTCCGCCGCCGCCATGAATTCTTTGCGATCAATCACCCCATCGTTATTTTTGTCGGGGTTGCGTTCGGCGCGACGGGCTTTTCTGTGGGCCTCAAGCTCTTCTTTGGTCACGGCGCCGTCATTGTTCGCATCCGCTCGCTCAATCCACTCGCTGTTCTTGGCGGCCATTTCTTCTGCCGTTACTTTTCCGTCGCCATTTGTGTCCAGCCGATCAAACCGGTCGCCGCCTTTTCCATGACCCGCGTAAGCGGTCGCGGCAGCGAAGCTAACGGCAACGACAGCCGCAGAACCCAAAATTATTTTTCTCATTATTTTCTCCTGTGAACATCCCAGCTGCCCCTTAAACGCCTCAGCGGGCATTTTCCGTCGCAGATTGACGGGCGGCAAGGTATGCTTTGGCAAGCGCCATTTCAGGAC
>BQJH01000142.1 GCA_021604605.1 Hyphococcus sp. | reverse complement strand
CTTGCGCACTTCTTCAATGGTCGCGCGACCGCGCATCACTACAGACCCGCGGCCGAGCAAAAGCGCGGCCTTTGATCCGGTGCGCCCCAGAATAATGCCGCCCGTTGGAAAGTCGGGGCCCGGCACAATCTGGATCAGCTCTTCATCTGTGATCTCGGTATTATCGATCATCGCCATGGTTGCGTCGACAATCTCACCGAGATTATGCGGCGGAATATTTGTCGCCATACCGACGGCAATACCGCCTGCCCCATTGACTAAGAGATTAGGAAAACGAGCCGGCAGCACTGTCGGCTCTTTTTCAGAACCATCATAGTTTGGCTGAAACCCGACCGTGTCTTTTTCGATGTCTTCGAGCAGAGCATGAGCCGGTTTGTCCATGCGTACTTCGGTATATCGCATGGCGGCCGGTGGATCACCGTCAATGGAACCGAAGTTCCCTTGGCCGTCGAGCAACGGCAACCGCAGAGAAAAGTCCTGCGCCATCCGCGCCAAAGCATCGTAAATCGATTGGTCACCATGGGGGTGATATTTACCGATCACATCACCGACAACGCGTGCAGATTTTCGATAGGGCTTGTTGAACGCATAACCATTTTCATGCATCGACCACAGAATGCGCCGGTGAACCGGTTTCAAGCCGTCACGCGCATCCGGAATCGCCCGGCTGACGATCACGCTCATGGCATAATCCAGATAGGATTTGCGCATTTCGTCTTCGATGGAAATTGACGTTACGCCAGGGTCAGAATTCGGGTTTTCACCCTGGTCATTGGTATTGTCGTTATTGTCGTCCGCCACGCGGCCAGCCTTCCAGAATCAAGAGGAGAATTAGAGTAGACGCTTTAGCATTCACCCCCCTCAAAGCCAAGCATTCACGGCCTTTTTAGCGGTGTTTTTAGGCTGGTTTATTCCCGGCTTCTCTTAGGATAGGATAGGAAAATGCTAAAGTGGGGAAAACTTTGAAAAGACCTGTAAAAACCCTCCTGATTTCAATGATTTCAGGCCTGATATTAAGCGCGTGCGAGAATGCGCAAAATACATATGGCGGCGCAGGTTCGGCTGAGCCCATGCTGGAAGCGCTGGCCGCTCCTTCAGGGGCTGACGCAGCTGCAGAGTTTATCGATCAAACCGGCGAAAAAATCGGCCATGCCGTCCTGGCGAATGCGCCCGGCGCCGGTGTCTTGATCCGGGTTGATCTAAAAAACCTTTCCCAAGGGTGGCACGCCATTCACCTCCATCGGATTGGCGACTGCGCCGATTTTGAGACCGGATTCCAAGCATCAGGCGGACACGTAAACCCCGACGACAACGAACATGGGTTGCTCAACCCGAACGGATCGGAACGAGCGGACATGCCAAACATCTACGCCGGTGCAGACGGCCGCGCGACAGCCGCCATATTTAACAATTCTATCGCGCTATACCCAAGCGAAGCGGCCGCAGCTGAAGCTGGCCCCTATCCGCTCATGGATGAAGACGGTTTCGCCATCATCGTACACGCCGGCGCAGACGATCATGTCACACAACCAATTGGCGGCGCTGGCGCTCGCGTCGCCTGCGCAGCTTTTCACAGCGCGCAAACAACTATGAGTTCTCAAGAGTAAAGTTAGAAAGTTGCGTAGGAGAAAGATCATGACACAGATAAATCGGCGATCCATACTTGGCGCCAGCGCGGCCTTTGGCGGCCTGACCGCTCTTGGCGTCGGCGCCTCCGCCGCCATGCTGAGTAATAACGCGCCAGGCGATGATCTTCCGACCGGCGCCTGGACCCCACTGCAAAACATGCCGTTTCCTGTGCAGGAAATATATCCGACTGCGTTTCGAAAAGCTGAGACCACAAGCAATGGGTTCAAGCCCGCGCCAATGAATATTCTTGTTAATGCCGGGGGGCTTACGCCAGACGAAGGATACAACGTCACTGATGCCGTGACGTTTTATGATCCCGCCTATGATCAGTGGGGATTTGGAACCAGCCTGCCGGAACCACGCCATCATATCTCCCTTGTAGCCAATAATGGCTATCTCTACGGGATTGGTGGGTTTGCCCGAAACGAGAATGGCGGGTGGCAAATGCGCGGCAATTGCTGGCGGACAGGTTCGTTAAGCGAACAGTGGAGCGATATGCAGCCCATGCCGCATCCACAAGCGGAGAGCATCTGCCAGCCCATCGGCCCCAACATTCATGTGGTTGGCGGACGCGCGCCGGCGGGCAGCTCGAACCGAGACTGGGCCGACCATATCGATACAGATCAACACTGGCTTTATGATGACGCCAGCGACAAATGGTTTAAACGCGCGCCCTTGCCAACACCACGCAACTCTTCCGCCGGGGCTGTCTTTAACGGCGCTCTGTACGTCATCGGCGGGCGCACTGTCGCGGGCGGCAACACATCAGCAGTTGAAGTTTATGATCCTCTGTCAGATCGGTGGGAACGCGCCCGTCCTATGCCGAAAGCCCAAGGCGGCCTTGCAGCGGCGGTGCTCAATCGCAAGATCTATGTATTTGGCGGCGAGTATTTTTCCCCTGCCGGAGGCGGTGTTTTTGCAGAAGCCTGGGAATATGATCCTATAGCCGATCGCTGGCGCGCCGTTGCTGCGATGCCACGCCCTCGCCACGGACTGGGCGCTGTAACACTGGGTAACAACATCTACGTTGTCGGCGGCGCGGCAAAAGCTGGCGGCGCAGAAACATCAGCCGCTCTGGACCGGTTTGAAATTTGATCCCTTTCTTACCGGCGTTATTTTTTCTCACTGCGCTGTTTTACGCGTCGGTCGGCTTTGGCGGCGGCTCTACCTATAACGCGTTGCTTATTTTAAGCGGCGTCGATTACAGGCTTATCCCCTCCATCGCTCTTTTATGTAACATCATAGTTGTTACCGGTGGTGTGTGGCGGTTTTCTCTGGCCGGGCATATCCAGATTACAAAGCTTCTACCGCTAATCGCTGGTTCTATTCCCGCCGCATGGATTGGCGGATGGTTGCCTATATCAGAAATTATCTTCGTCGGGATTTTAGGGTTTGCCCTTCTCGCCAGCGGTCTCCATTTGGCTTTTGGTACAAGCCAGGAAAGCTCACCTAAAACTGCGCACTACTCAACATCTCCGATGATGCTCGTTGCCGGTGTGGGGCTTGGTTTTCTTGCTGGTATTTCTGGCATCGGCGGCGGCATTTTTCTGGCGCCGATTTTATATTTTCTAAGATGGGGGAGCGCAAAAGAGATTGCCGCAGCGTGCAGCCTTTTTATTCTGGTCAACTCGATTTCTGGCCTTGGCGGGCAGATAATAAAGCTAACCGACCTCGGCGTCTTAAAAGAACTGTCTACCTTCTGGCCGTTGATCCCAGCCGTTTTGATTGGCGGACAAATCGGATCCCACCTTGGCGCAGTCGGATTAAAACCAACGCTCATAAAAAGATTGACCGCTGTTTTAATTCTCTATGTCTCAATACGCCTACTCTTCAGATGGGCGGGACTCATTTTATAGTTTACCGTGATCCAAAACGTTTGGTGCATTGATCCGTAAATACGAAAAGGCAAAAAATGAAAATCGGCATTGACTGGGGCGGCACAAAGATTGAAGCGGCCATGTTGAACGATACCGGTGAAATTATCTGGCGAAAACGTTTGCCGACCCCTCAGGGTGATTATCAGAGCTGCCTGGAGGTAGTACGCGGTCTCGTATCTGAGATCGAAACCAAGGAAAGCATAAAAGCGAGTGTCGGGATTGGCATCCCCGGGTCTGTTTCACCGGTTGACGCACGGGTGAGAAACGCAAATTCAGAATGGCTCAACGGACAGTTGCTGGAGCAAGACATCACAAAATTGCTGGACCGACCTGTACGCATTGCCAATGACGCCAATTGCTTTGCCGTTTCGGAAGCCGTGGATGGGGCTGGTGCAGGGGCCCATTGTGTTTTCGGCGTTATTATCGGCACGGGTGTTGGCGGCGGCATTGCCTTCGACGGAAAACCCCATGAAGGGCGCACAAAAATTGCGGGGGAATGGGGGCATACGCCTTTACCTCTCAGCCGGGATGACCCTTCCCCATATCATCCTTGCTGGTGTGGTCGCCTTGGATGTGTCGAGACTTATTTATCCGGTCGCGCATTCGCTCAAGAACATCTGAAAGCTTTTGGCCAGGATATAAATGCTGAAACCATTATTGATAAAATGAGGGATGGTGATCAATCAGCAAAAACATCATTTGATCTTTATACAAAACGCTTTGCGCGGGCCTTGTCCGTGATCATCAACATCGTTGACCCGGATGTAATCGTCCTGGGCGGCGGCATGTCAAATGTATCTGAGCTTTATGAAGTCCTGCCGCAGGAGATTGATGCTCATATCTTTTCGGATGTGTTCTACACCCCTATCCGGCAAGCCGTTCACGGTGATTCCAGCGGGGTTCGCGGCGCGGCGCATTTATGGTGAGATAGGTCATATATTTTAGACCGGGAGCTCCATGTCATGAAGCAGGGAAGCTTCCGTTGATACGTCGTCTATCAGTTTTTTAAGCACCTTATATCGAGATGTTTCGACATTCTTTTCTTTCTCACCATAAGGCGCCGGCGACACTCCAGGATATTTCAAACTGAGACACTACCATTTTGTAGCACCTCTTTTTCAGCTGCCGTGGCTGGAAGGCGGTGATTACGGACGCTGGATCAACAGCGACGGCAAAAGAATTTATTAGATTTTAAAGTGACCCCCTACCCTATTTCTAAGTCGCTTGCTCACGCATATGAACGCCCGTTATAGATGTAGGCATGAAGCCGATCATCATCATTCCAGCGCGCATGGCGTCAACAAGGCTGCCCGGTAAACCTCTAGCGGATATTGCCGGCCGGGCGATGATATTACGGGTATGTGACACCGCCAGAAATGCAGACATTGGCCCCGTCGTCGTGGCGGCCGGGGACCAAGAAATTTTTGATGCTGTGACTGCGGCAGGGTTTCAATGTGCAATGACGGACCCAGAATTACCATCTGGGACAGACCGCATCTATGCGGCGATAAATGAGCTCGACCCTGATGGTGACTATGATGTGGTTGTAAATTTGCAGGGCGATGCGCCAGGACTTGACCCAGCCCACACACGCGCAGTTCTAACCCCCTTAAAACATGATCCTGATACAGATATTGCAACTTTAGCTGTCGCTACCAATGATCCAGCCAAAGCCGCAAACCCTAATATTGTGAAATGTATTATCGCCAAAAATCCAGCGCATGATTTTGGCCGTGCGCTCTATTTTACGAGAGCAAATGCGCCATCCGGCGATGGGCCAATTCATCACCATGCCGGTATTTACGCTTATCGGCGCAAAGCGCTGGAACGCTTTTGCGCTCTACCAGTCTCGCCGCTTGAGGCGCGCGAGCAGCTTGAACAATTAAGAGCCTTGGAAAATAATATGACAATTAGCGTTCAACTGATTGATCAAATGCCATCGAGTGTGGACACACAAGAAGACCTCGAAGAAGTCAGAAAACTATTTGACCAGAGCGTTTAACCGCACGCCCTACTCTTGCGGCCATGTTTCAAGCACTTCGACAAATTTCGTCAACCATGCATTAGTTTGCGCGCCATCAAGAACCCGGTGATCGATGGTCAGGGAAACAAACGCCATCGGGCGAATTTGCATCGCGTCTGCGCCGTCAATCGTGCGCACGACTACGCGTTTTTCCAACTTGCCAACGCCAAGAATTGCCGATTGTGGCTGGTTGATAATAATCGGGGACGCGACAAGCGAACCGGAAGTACCGTGGTTGGAAATTGAGAACGTACCGCCGCGAACATCCTTCGGCGCCAGCTTATTGTCGCGGGCGCGCTCAGTTAATGAATGCAGTTCTTTAGCAATACCAAAATGTGAGCGCGCTTGAGCCTGATGCACCACGGGCACAATCAAGCCCTTATCGCCAAGGGCGACACCAACACCAATATTGATGTCGTCAAAAACTTCCAGATAATCATCATTCCAACGACTGTTGACAGTAGGCGACACTTTCATCGCCTCAACGCAAGCCGCGATGATATAGGCTGTAAATGTGAGCTTGGCGCCTTTGCGTAAATATTCGGCTTTATGAGCATTGCGATGCGCGATAACTGCAGAAAAGTCTGCTTCGAACACAGCGGTAACGTGCGGGGCCGTCTGGACTGAGTGTGACATATGCTCAGCAATGCGGCGGCGCATGGTGTCGTGCGGAATTTTCTGTGCAGGACCAAACGCAGTTTCAATTGATTGACCTAAAGGCGCCTTTGTTTGAACAGGCGCCGCGCCACCAATCCTGCTATCGAGAAATGCCTGCACATCGCCTCGGGTTAAGCGACCATCTTTGCCTGTTCCGTTGATATCAGAGGGTTCCAGACCATGCTCATTGACCAGACGCCGCACGGATGGCGAAAGACGGTGTTCCCGCACGAGGCTTTCGTCCAAAGCCTTGGGCGCAGACCGGGCGGCAGAAGACGGCTTAGGAGGTTGTGATGATGTTGTTTCCGTTTTTCTGTTCAGCTTAGCTTCGCTCGCAGAACCGCCTTGGGTTAAACGCCCGAGTACAGCGCCGGGTTCGGCTTCCCCATCAGCGTCAATCATAATTTCCTGAACAACGCCGCTAACCGGCGCAGGCACCTCTACGGCGACCTTGTCGGTTTCAAGCTCGACCAGCGGGTCACCGGCCTGAATTGTCTCGCCAACATTCTTATACCAGCTTTTAACAACGGCTTTTGTGCCTTCCTGTTCAACAGGCGCTAGAATATCAATCAAATCAGTCATGAACGGTTCCAGTAATTAAAAAGCACAAAGTTCATCGATCTTAAGACGGATCGTATCAACATCAGGGACCACCGCGTTGAGGAGCACCGGGTTATGGGGGCTCGGAATATCCGGCATCGTCAACCTTGCAACCGGCGCATCAAGATCAAGGAAAACCTCGTCAGCGACAACAGCAGCGATCTCGCCGCCAAACCCGCCAGTGCGGAGATCTTCATGGACGATCAAACACCGTGAGGTTTTACTGACCGACTGCAAAACCGTTTCCTTGTCCCAGGGAACAAGCGTGCGCAAATCTACGACTTCCACACTACGCCCGGACGCCTCAGCCGCTTCTTCACAACGCTTCACCATGGCGCCCCAGCTTACAATCGTCAGATCATCACCCGCGCGCGTGATATTCGCTTTGCCGAATGGCAGAACATAATCATCACCCGGATAGGCGCGTCGCGCCCAGGGATCATCCAACATGGCGCGATGTTCAAAAAACATCACCGGATCATCGCCGCGCAAAGCACTGCGTAATAGCCCAACGGCATCTTCCGCATTAGAGGGGACAGCAACTTTCCATCCCGGTGAATGCACAAACTGCACTTCATTGGTTTGACTATGCCAGGGATCGCCGCACTTAAAGAAACCGACCGGCATGCGCACAACCATGGGCGCTGCAAACCGGTTGTGAGTACGCCATCGCATCGTGCCGCAATCATTGATCTGTTCGACAGCTGGGTCCGCATATTTACGGAATTGAATTTCCGGCACCGGCAACAACCCGTTTACGGCCATCCCTACAGCGCGGCCAATAATGCCTTCTTCAGACAGGCTGGTGTCGAATACACGTGCATCACCATGCTTGGCCTGCAAGCCTAAAGTGACGGCGTGAACGCCGCCCTTGGGGCCAATGTCTTCCCCAAAAAGCACCATCTTTTCATTGATGGTCAGTTCATGATCTAGGGTTCTGCGCAAAGCCGTCAC
>BQJH01000141.1 GCA_021604605.1 Hyphococcus sp. | reverse complement strand
AAGGCGCTTTATGACGCCTTAAAGCCGGGCGGCATGTTGGTTGTAGTGGATCATAATGCTGCTGAGGGCGCAGGTGATGAGGTGACAGAAGATCTGCACCGGATGGTGCGTGGTGTCGTTGAGCCCGAAGTCACGGCGGCGGGGTTTGTGCTTGATGGCAAAAGTGATGTTCTGTCGAACCCCGATGATGATCGAACGATTTCTGTGTTTGATGAGGCGGTGCGAGGTTCCACAGATCGCTTTGTCTATCGCTTCAAAAAGCCGGAATAATTATCGGTCAATATGTCTGCTCTTGACCTAAATGTCGCAAGCTGATTGAAAGTCGCCTCATGCGGCGCATCCCCGTCCGATCCGGCGGCGCCGCCTTTTTGAGAAGCAACACTTTCAAGAGGCCCCATGGGCAGACGCAAAAAAGGGCGGCCGGTTTCCGGTTGGCTGATCCTCGACAAGCCTTTGGGTATGGGCTCAACAGACGCTGTTTCTAAAACCCGTTGGCTCTATCAGGCGCAAAAGGCCGGCCATGGCGGCACGCTCGATCCGTTGGCGACGGGTGTTTTGCCGATCGCTTTTGGCGAGGCGACCAAAACGGTTCCTTACATTATGGATGCGGAAAAACGCTATCGCTTCACCGCGAAATGGGGCGCAGCGACATCTACGGATGATAGCGAAGGGGAAATTATCGCAACTTCAGATGTGCGTCCGTCCCGCGAAGATATTGAGGCCGTGCTGGCGGATTTTACAGGTGAGATCGAGCAAGTGCCGCCGCAATTTTCGGCGATCAAAATTGGCGGCGAGCGGGCTTATGATCTTGCCCGCGACGGAGAAACCGTTGAGTTGGCGGCGCGCACGATCGACATCCACGAGTTGAATGTGGTTGAAACACCATCTGGCGATGAAGCGATTTTTGAAGCTGTTACAGGTAAGGGCGCTTATGTGCGCGCGCTGGTGCGCGATATTGCCCGTGCGCTCGGGACGGAAGGGCATGTCTCCTCCTTGCGCCGCATTTCTGTTGGCCCGTTTCATGTCGACGACGGCGTGACAGTAGATCAGTTAGAAGCGCTGACGCTGTTGGAGGATCGCGATGCCGCGCTGACGCCAATCCCGGTTGCCCTTTCCAATATACCGCACGCGACGATTGACGGTCCGCAGGCGGATAAACTGCGCCGCGGCCAAGCGGCTGTGATAGCGCCGCCCGTCGCAAAAGGCGTGCGCGGTGAACGGGCAGGCGTGATTGAAGCGGTGCTGGCCGTCCTGCATGACGAGCCGGTCGCTATCTGTGAGCTTGACGGGTTGAAGCTGAAGCCCGCGCGGGTGTTTAATTTATAGCAGCCTATCAGATGTTGGGCGGAATGACTTGCAAAACTGAACAGAAGAAAAGGTAGTTGTGGTGCGCCCAAACAAATCTTCATCTGCATCAGCGCCCTCATCATGGCGTCTTCAGCTTGGCGTTTCGGTCGGTCTGTTTGCCTTTCTTGTTCTTTTTCGGCCATTTGGCCTGACGATCACCAAGCTCGCTGATGTGTTGGTTTTGGTTGGTGTCATCCCGGTAAATTTTTGCGCGATGGCGATCGTTCACGATCTCATTTTGCCGCGCTTGAAGGCAGCTCGTGTCATCACGGCTTTTGTGGCAAGCGGCGTGATCGGGCTTTTTAATATTATCTACCTTGCGCCGTTTAGCGCCGCCCCGGGGGCTCTGGTTGTCAAGGTGATGCTGGTCGCAGGGCTTGCCTTGTTGGCGATATGGTCCTGGCGGCGCCAACAGGCGTTAAACCATGAGGTCATTGATTTGCGGGAGCGGGCTAAGAATGTCGCGCACGATCACCGCCATGTTGTTCTGAAAGGTGATAGCGAAACAGAGATTATTAAGCTTGATGCGAGCGCACTGTGTTATGTGCAGGCCGAAGGTAATTATGTTCGTGTCGTCTGGCGCAATGATGGCGTCAAAGAGAAATTATTGCGGGCGACGCTGCAATCAACACAGGACGCGGCAGACGGTTTACTGATGCGTTGTCACCGGTCCTTTTTGGTTAATCTTGATGCCGCGGAGCGGGTTGAGGGACCTTTGCGTTCAATGCGGGTGGTTTTTACCGAGGCAGACTCTGTTCCTGTTGCGCGTGGCTATGCCGAAGAAATCCGCAAAGCGGCAAAAGCGCTTTAGAAAGCGTCAGCCCGTCCCGGCTGGCGCACATTCGTCCCAAAGCCTTTGATATTAAGCGTCTTTCTCTTCAGCCTTCGTCGCGTCGGATGAAGGAGGAGTTGACATGACGCTAAGATTTGCGGGCGCCGCCATGAGCTTGGCCGGCATATTATTCATTGGGCGCATTGCACCTGTCGTTGCAAAAAAGCCGGAGGATATTGCTTTTCCGCCGGCGAATTCTGAAGAGTTGATCAAGCTGGCCGCCAGCGCCGGGGCAGCCTGGCCAATTGCTCATGTGCTCGGTCTTGTCGCTGTGGTGTTGGTCGTCTTCGCCTATTGGCGCCATGGTGAAGCGCTTGCAAAAGCCGGGCATGAGAGGGTTGGCCGTATCGCAGCTTTTATAGCAGCAACAGGTTTTGGCCTATTTGCAATTGCCTTGGTAATTGACGGGTTCGTTGTTTATGAGGCTGCCCTGAGAAGCATGAACAACCCTGCTGATGCGGCATTGCTGAAGAAAGCCGGAGATGCGCACCAACTCGCGATCCTTTTCTTTACGCCGGCCATGTTTGGGATGTTTCTCGCGATGGGCGTCCTGTCATCTCGTATGCTGCATGGATACGTTCATTCAAGATGGTTGGGCGTGATCGGTCAAATAATCGCCATCGCCGCGATCACGCTTTATCTGACAGGTCTTGCGGGACCGCATTGGGATAATATGCAGACTGGCGGGCTTGCCATGATGCTGGGATATCTCTGGCATATTATTATTGGGTTGGCGGCGTTATTTGGGCGCGGGGTGCGGGTTTCTGCGTAACTCCTGAGTGGCTGGGGAAGACTCCTCTCTATTTCTCGCTTAGTCTGCGCTTCAAATACTGAGGGGTATAAAATGAAGTTCATCCTATCTATGGTTGCAGCCTTTGCAGCCGCGACCGTTTCCGCTTCCGCGCAAAATTCGCAATTGTCACAACCGCAAGCAATTCAGGTGATGGTGTCGATTAGCGCGGAGGACATGATTTCGCTTTTTCAAGAGCTCGACGTTCCCGCAACTTTTGCAAGCGAGATTGAAGGCAATATCAAGATCATTGAAGTGGATGCGGACGGCGCCTCTGCCTACATTGCGCTTAGCGAGTGTGAGGGCGCTGGCGTCGCTGCCGCGTGTAAGCTGGTGGGACCGTTTGCCTACTTTAATGGAACGGGCGTCACTTTAGCTCAAATCAATACCTTTAACCTCACTCAAACCAGATTGTCTTTCGCTGGGCTGCTCGATAATGGCAACGGCATCATCGCCACAAAGGTTTATCTTGAGGGCGGCGTCGGTGTGGCGAATTTTCTTTTTGATCTTGGCTACTTCTTTTACGATGCCGCCGCCTTGTTGATGGCAATTGAGCCTGGCGTTATCGCGCAGGTGAATTACACGCCAGACCCGAATGCCCTTGGGGTTTCGAGGCAGGCGGCGAGCATACTGGATTTTGACCTCCCGGATGGGCAGGTCTTCAAGGTCAATAGCGTGGGCCGCAACGCGCCGACTTTTATGACGGATAGTCTGGAAGCGCTGATTAAAGATCCATCGAAAATCAGGCAGCCGTGGTAACAGGCTAGACCCCAAAGGCCTTGCCATTCGAGGGCTTTTCCCCCATAAGCCGCTCGAAATTAAGCGACCTTGCTGGACGGCGTCCCGGCAAGGCCGGAAACATTAGGGACGTCGCGGAGAAGACTATGTCTATTACGGTTGGCCGTAAGGCTGAACTCATCAAAAAATTCGCCACAAAACAAGACGATACGGGTTCCCCGGACGTTCAGGTCGCTATTTTGACCGAGCGGATCGTCAATCTGACCGAGCACTTCAAACAGCACAAAAAAGACAATCACTCACGCCGGGGCCTTTTGAAAATGGTCTCGCAGCGTCGCCGTCTTCTTGATTACGTCAAGCGTAACGATGAAGCGCGCTACAAAAAGCTGATTGAAGAGCTTGGTCTGCGCCGTTAATGGCGAATGACATTCTCCGCCCGCTCACCACAGTCGCTTATAGACGCTATAAGCGGCTTTGGGCCGAATGGGGTTGAATGTCGAAATGATAGCTCGCCAGTCGGATAAAAAGCCGTGAAACCAGTCGGGCAAGGAGACCTAAAATGAAATTTTCAGGCACATCCGCTATTATCACAGGCGGCGCGTCTGGGTTAGGCGCGGCTACAGCTGAAGCGCTAGTTGGCGAGGGCGTAAAAGTCGCCCTCTGGGATATGAATGTAGAAAAAGGCGATGAAAAAGCTAAAGAGCTTGGCGGCCTTTTTTGTAAAGTTGATGTCTCAGATGAGGCGAGTGTTGCGGGAGCTCTTGAAAAAACTGTCGCCGCACATGGTTCGCCTTCCATCCTGGTCAACTGCGCCGGGATTGCGATTGGTGAGAAGACTATCGGCAAAAATGGACCGCACCGTCTTGAGAGCTTTAAGAAGGTTATCGACGTAAACCTCGTTGGTTCTTTTAATTGCATTCGCCTTGTTTCGGCTGAAATGGAAAAGAACGATCCGCAGGCGGATGGTGAGCGCGGTGTTATCATTAACACAGCTTCCGTTGCGGCTTATGAAGGTCAGATGGGCCAGGCCGCGTACGGCGCCTCAAAATCTGGCGTGGTCGGCATGACGTTGCCGGTCGCGCGCGACCTCATGAACATTGGCATCCGTGTCAACACAATTGCGCCAGGCATTTTCTGGACGCCAATGATGGCGGGTATGGAGCAGAAAGTTCAAGACGCTCTCGCCGCCATGGTGCCGTTCCCGAAACGCCTTGGCAAACCTGAAGAATACGCATCTCTCGCTTTAGAGATTTGCCGCAATACAATGATCAACGGCGCAGTCTTTAGAATAGACGGCGCCATCCGAATGCAGCCGAGATAATAAAACCGCGCCGCCCTGAATTGAGGCGGCGTTTTGCTTATTGGCTGTAAAATTAACCCCGCGCCAGACGATCCGCGTTTGGCGTTTGTACGAAGAAGAAAAGAGAAAATATGTTTGATATCACTAAAAAATCGATTGAATGGGGCGGGCGCACGCTTACCCTCGAGACGGGCCGTGTGGCGCGTCAGGCCGATGGCGCGGTTCTCGCGACCTATGGCGAAACCACCGTGCTGGCGACCGTCGTCGGCGCAAAGCAAGCCAACCCAAATTTCGATTTCTTTCCGCTTACGGTTCATTATCAGGAGCGTTATTATGCTGCTGGTCGCGTGCCGGGCGGTTACTTCAAGCGCGAAGCGCGCCCTACAGAAAAAGAAACGCTGACATCGCGTTTGATTGACCGGCCAATCCGTCCGTTGTTCGTCAAAGGCTTCAAGAACGAAGTGCTGGTTGTGGCGCAAGTTCTAAGCCACGATCTTGAAAACGACCCGGATGTGGTTGCGATGATCGCGGTTTCTGCAGCCCTGACTGTTTCTGGCATGCCGTTCCTTGGTCCGATTGGCGCCGCGCGCGTTGGTTACACCAATGGCGACTATGTTCTGAACCCGACGATTGATGAAATGGCTGAAACCGATCTCGATCTCGTCATGGCGGGCACGGCCGATGCGGTGATGATGGTTGAGTCAGAAGCCAAAGAGCTTTCAGAAGAAGTGATGCTCGGTGCGGTGACCTTTGGTCATGATGCGGCGAAAGACGCGATCAATTTCATCATCGATTTTGCTGAAACCTGCGCCAAAGACCCTTGGGACTTTGCTGCGCCGGATAAATCGGAAATCGAAGGCAAGGTTCAGGCCCTCGTTCAGGACGATGTTCAGGCGGCTTACAAGCTTGTTGTTAAGCAGGATCGTCAGGAAGCGCTGGCGAAAGCTAAAGACAAGGCGATTGAAGCGCTTTGCGATGAAGAAAACGAAGATGCGCCTTCGAAGTCTGATGTTGGCGGCGCCTTCAAAAAGGTCGAATCCGACATCGTTCGGGGCGGCATCCTTGATACAGGCGCGCGCATTGACGGGCGCGACACCAAAACGGTTCGTCCAATTGTTGCGGAAGCGGGCGTCCTGCCGCGCACCCATGGTTCATCGCTCTTTACCCGCGGTGAAACACAGGCGCTTGTTGTGGCGACACTCGGGACCGGCGAAGATGAGCAATTTATCGACGCGTTAGCCGGTACGTACAAAGAACAGTTCCTCTTGCATTATAACTTCCCGCCTTACTCGGTTGGCGAGGTTGGCCGTATGGGCTTTACCGGCCGCCGCGAAATCGGTCACGGTAAGCTTGCCTGGCGCGCGATGAAGGCGGTTATTCCAACCCAGGAAGAATTCCCTTACGTCATTCGCCTGGTGTCTGAGATCACTGAATCCAATGGCTCGTCTTCAATGGCGACTGTCTGTGGTTCTTCTCTCGCGCTGATGGATGCGGGCGTACCATTGAAGCGCTCAGTCGCAGGTATCGCCATGGGACTTATCCTTGAAGGTGAGCGCTTTGCGGTGCTTTCTGACATTCTGGGTGATGAAGATCACCTCGGCGATATGGACTTTAAGGTCGCCGGTACGGATCAAGGTGTTACGTCCCTGCAGATGGACATCAAGATTGCCGGCATCACCAGAGAGATCATGGAGATCGCACTCGGTCAGGCGAAAGAGGGCCGGATGCACATTCTCGGCGAGATGGGCAAAGCGCTCGATCACGCCCGCGAAGACCTTGGTGATTATGCACCGCGTATTGAGACAATGCAGATCAACAAAGACAAGATCCGTGATGTTATCGGTGCGGGCGGCAAGGTGATCCGTCAGATTGTTGAAGAAACCGGCGCCAAGATTAATGTCGACGATGAAGGGCTGATCAAGATCGCCTCTAATGACAAAGAAAAGATCGAAGCGGCGTATAAGTGGATTCACTCAATTGTGGCAGAGCCTGAAGTTGGCGAAATCTACAAAGGCACAGTTGTTAAGACCATGGATTTTGGCGCTTTCGTCAATTTCTTCGGTCCACGCGACGGTCTCGTCCACATCTCTCAGTTGGCTGAAGGCCGGGCAGAGAAAACTACGGATGTGGTCAAAGAAGGCGATGAAGTTTTCGTAAAGCTTCTTGGCTTTGATGATCGCGGCAAGGTTCGCCTGTCGATGAAGATCGTCGATCAGGAAACGGGCAAGGAAATCGAGCGCGAAAAAAGCGACGATTAACCGGTTTAACTCAGTATATTTGCTTATAATGCGCGGGGCTTTGGGAAACCAAAGCCCCGTTTTTTGTGGCGTCACGCCACTGAATTGATGGGCAAAGTTAATTCCCCCAATATCGTCCATAGGGGTCGGCGTAGCCGCCTAAACCAGATAAAATAGCGCTATGGTGCATTTATTTTTGAAGGGGATGCGGATCATGAAACCCACTCACGAGCAGATTTTTTTCGCTTTGCTTGGCGCTGTTGCGCTTAGTGGTTGTGGTAAGGATCAGAAATCTGAAACCCCTACGTCGGAGGTGTCGGTTGTAGTGGAAGAGCCTGCCGCCGAAAATCCGGGGGATGTATTAAATGAGACAGCGGCCCGTCATGCGAAGGAGGTCCTGACTGTCTCGCCGGAATTTGCCACGGTGCTTGGCGCCAGTGAAGGCATTGCGGGAGAGGGCTATAACGCGCGCCTTGGCGATTATGGCTTTACAGGCAGC
>BQJH01000140.1 GCA_021604605.1 Hyphococcus sp. | reverse complement strand
TGATACTTAATCATTGATTTATAATGGAGATTTTCAAATTTTGTTCAAGGGCCAGATTGGGAATTCTTTGCCGCGCCTCAGATGACGCTGCGGGGTCAATGTCTGCAACAATGATGCCGGGCTCATCATGGTCAGCTTCGGCCAGAATTTCGCCCCAAGGCCCAATAATCAGCGAATGGCCATAGGTCTCTCGCCCATCCTCATGTGTCCCGCCCTGAGCCGGCGCTACCACAAATGCGCCATTTTCAATCGCCCGGGCGCGCAGTAATGTCTTCCAATGGGCCTCACCTGTCTGGCGGGTGAACGCCGCTGGGACACACAAAACATTGGCGCCTGCCTGCGCCATTTCGCGATACAGTTTTGGAAACCGCAGATCATAACAAATCGATAGACCAAGTTTGGCAAATGGCGTGTTGACGACAAATGCTTCTCTGCCCGGTTCGTAAATCTTTGATTCATTCCAGCTTTCGCCGCCGGGCAGATCAACATCGAACATATGTAATTTGTCATAACGGGAAACGACCACGCCATCCGGCGCAAATAATAATCCGCGATTGGCAGCTCTTTCACCCTGCTTCACGGCGACAGAACCGATTAACAACCAGACGCCGAGGCGCTTTGCTGCTTCGCTGAAAGTGTTGATTTCTTCCAGTGCGTCTTCTGTCGGCAACGCGCTTAAGAGCCGCCCGCCTTTGCGATCAACAACATTAGTCATTTCCGGTGTTGCAATAAACATTGCCCCCTCGCCCGCCGCTTTTTCAATCGACGCAACCGCATCAGCCGTGTTGCGCGCACGGTCCAGACCGGAGCGCATTTGCACGCAAGCAGCTTTGAAGGGTTTACTGACGTCAGGCATTTAATAATGGATCAAGTTTGCCCGCACGCTCCAGAGCAAGCAACTCATCACTGCCGCCAATATGCATATCGCCGATGAAAATCTGCGGATAAGTGGTTTTGCCGTTTGACTTGGCCAACATTTCTTCGCGCTTTTCACGCTCAAATGCTGCGGATATCTCTTCGATATCAGCGCCTTTTTCAGTCAACAAAGCCAAAGCGCGCACGCAATAGCCGCACATCGGTCTTGTATATATCGTTACTTTCGCCATCTCATTCGCTCCATCAAGGGGTTCGCTATATGGCGCCGCCCCCACCCTTTACAACCCGCGCCAACACCAGCGCATCAACCCGGTCGGCGCCAGCGCGCCGCAAAGCCCCTGCTGCAGCGGAGATCGTCGCCCCTGTGGTCAAAACATCATCAATCAAAATCACGTGTGCCCCGCGCACATACGGGACGAATTTTTGCTTCACCTGAAAGGCGCCCATAACATTACGCCGTCTGGCCGATACCGATAGGATCTCTCTTTGTGGCGGCGTCGCCCGATGACGGTGTACCGCTCTTTGCAAAAGTGCGAACCCGGATTGCTTGGCAATTTCAGCCGCCAACAAGCCGGACTGATTGAACCGCCGCGCTGCCAGCCTGCGCCAATGCAAAGGCACCGGCGCAATAATGGCGCCTGGTTTCAGGACATCGCCCCCGGCTCGGATCATCCATCGCGCGAGCATCGCAACTTGATCGAGACGATCGTTAAACTTCAAATCAGACACGAACTTGCCCGCTGCATTATTGTAGGAAAGCGCCGCCCGCGCAGCGATAAAACTTGGCGGGTCAGCAATACAGGATGGACACAAGACGCCTTCCCCATAATCTGTGGAATAGGGAACACCACAATGATCGCAAAACGGCGCCTCAATAAAGTGCAACGCCGCCCATCCTTTTGGTGAAAGCACACCCGGTGCGATCACAGCTTCCCCCGTGACAGGACATTGAGGCGGCATCAAAAGATTGAGTATTTTTTCGCTAAGGCCACCGCCAATCTGGCGCTGCCTATAAGCTGCATGATCAATGAATTGCGGTTTCACGGCGCATAGACTAGTCGAGGTTATTCAATTTGGAAAACTCCCGCTCCTACAATCATGACCAAAGCTCAAAAACCTCCCGCAATATTTGACCGCAAGCGCCTGCGGATACGCCGCGAGCGCAAGGCGAAAAGCCTTAAAGGCCATGATTTCTTGCACAGGCGGGCCATGGAAGACATCGTAGATCGGCTGGAAACGATCAAACGCGATTTCCCTCTCGCTGTATTCTCCGGTGCTAACGACTTAACATCCAGGCTCACAAAACAGTGCGGTGTGGGAAATATCATTCACCTTGATCTTGCCGCCAACCGCTTGCCCGAAAACGGCGCCCGCATTGTTTGCGACGAAGAGCAATTATGCCTCGCACCACAAAGCATTGACCTTTTCGTCAGCCTGCTGACACTCCACAACACAAACGACTTAATCGGCGCCTTGGCCCAAGCACGCGTTGCGCTGAAACCGGATGGATTGTTTATTGCGGTGCTGTTCGGGGATGAGACATTAAAAAATCTTCGCACAGCACTTTTAACCGCCGAAGCAAAATTAACCAGCGGGGCGGCCGCGCGCGTTGCGCCTATGGGCGTTATCCAGGATTTTGGGCAGGCATTGTCGCGAGCCGGGTTCGCTTTACCTGTGACCGATATCGACAATGTCAAAATCAATTACCGTTCGCCTCAAACCCTGTTGCAGGATCTGCGCGGCATGGCTGAGACCAATGTCCTCGCCGGCGTTACAAAGCCATTGCGTCGGGATGTGTTGGCGCAAAGCTTAAACTACTTTGAACAGGCAGGATGCGAAGAAAAATTTGATCTTATTTTTCTGACAGGCTGGGCGCCCGATGACAGCCAACAAAAACCACTCAAGCCTGGCTCAGCAAAAACGTCGCTCGCAGACGCAATCAAGGATCAGTGACCAAAAAGGGTTATTAATCATGTGCCTTCAAGTGTCGTGGTGATCTCATCATACATTTCGCTGGTGGATTCTGAATAAGACCGAACCGCACTGACAATCGTCAGAAAAATCAACCCGACAATAAGGCTATATTCAATCGCCGTGGCGCCGTTTTCGTCTTCACGAAAAGAGTGCAAAGAGGCAGTGATGGATTTTACCCAGCCGTCAAATTGTCTTGCTACCATCATAAGAAGTCCCTCAACTGCGCCGCCAGTGGTTTGTCAGCCTCTGGCATCTCATAGTCCCTCAAAGCGTTTGGCCGGACCCACCGCAATTCGTCATGCTCTTTTGCCTGCGGCGTCCCCTGCCATTTTCGGCAGACATATAAAGGCATTAAAAGATGAACTTCTGTTAAACCGTGTGACGCAAAAGCGATTGGCGCCAAACAAGAAGCATCCGTATTAATCCCTAACTCTTCGTCTAACTCCCGCAATAACGCCGCTTCCGGCGTCTCTCCGTCCTTCAATTTACCGCCCGGAAACTCCCAAAGACCGGCTTCCGGTTTTCCCTGGGGCCTTCGGGCCAACAAGACCCTTCCGTCCCGGTCAATCAGCGCCACCGCCGCGACCAATAATAGCTTCGCCATATTCTCGCCTTAATTGTTATGCGACCGGTCTTACCGCGCCGTTTCACATTCACATAAAATTTATATCAATTATCAGGAAGTAAACGAACTCTGGCGGGACGACCGGCGCAGGTCCTTAATTCAATTGCGTATCAGCGGCGCCGGCAGGCTCCGGCGCTTCTTCCTGATTGACCAATTCCGGGCTTGTCAGGTCAGGCAAATCCAGATCGGTCGGCGATGGCTCATTGGCAGGGCGATAATAGACCACCTGGCTCTCTTCGGAGAGGCTTTCCAGCGCCTCGTCGATGGCATGCATGCGCAAAAACTCCTCGATCTCACCGCGCACCTCAGCAAATGGCACGGCGTTGGTTTTTCTCCGGCCCTGAACTTCCATAATGTGCCAACCAAATTCTGTCTGAAACGGTGCTGCGCGCTCACCGGCGGGGGTTGAAAAAGCAACTCGGGCAAAGACCGGCGTCATCATCGCCCGTGTAAACCACCCAATCTCACCGCCTAGCGGCGCCGTCGCGCGGTCGAGGGAGCGCTCGCGCGCCAGCGCTTTGAAATCGCCACCAGCATCCAATGCCGCGATAACTTCACTCGCCTCCTCACCGGTCGCAACAAGTATATGGCGCGCCCTAACCTCATCGCCCAAAACCGTCACATCTCGCTGCGCCTGATAAAACCTCTCTACTGTCTGCGGCGTCACTTTCTCGGCCACCTGAGTGTCCATATAGGATGCAGCAAGGATACGGTCTCGCGCGGCATTGATCTGGCGCATTACCGATGGCGCTCTCTGTAACCCCTCATCCAGCGCCGCCGCCGCTAGGAGCCGTTGCTGCACATAGGCTTGAACGAGGCCGCGTTCGAAAGCGCTGTGGGGGGTCACCATCTCAGTCGGTCTTAAAAACCCAGCCGCACGGGCTGCGGCCTCAATTTCCGACAGATGAACATATCGGCCCTCGATACGCGCCAAAATCGGGTCAGCATCATCGACCGGCGCCCGCAGGACCATTTGTCCATCATCGCCGCCAGAAAGCCCGGTCCTAAGCTCATCGGCGATCCATAATCCTGCTACCAGCAGAAAAACCCCGGATACAGCGCTATAAGCACGCCCTGTGCGTGTCGGCAGCCAGAGCACAAGGCTATGCAGCGCCTTCCCGCCCAGAACGGCCACATAGATGAGGCCATTGATGAGTTTGCGCAAAACCAGCTTGGTCGCCCGCCAAAGCGCGGAATCAAGCGCCGCCGCCAATCGCCAGGTTGTGATGATAAATTTGCCAATCGCCCGCAAAAGCACCATCGAAATGTTGAGCAGAACGCGCAGAACAATCGCTGCGCCGATCTTAAAACCAGCCCACAGGACCCGTATCCGGTCTTTTGACCGGGCCTTGTTTTTGAACTGCTTTCCGTCTGGCGTTTTCATTTGCCTCTATCGCCGCCCGCTTCGTTGCCCCACTTCGTTGACAGGTCCGGGTGCGCTCACTATCTCTCCGGCGGCCCCTAAGGGCAAATTTTTCCAACCCGGGTGATGACCTGCGGCCTTCACGCCTTTGCGGCACATTCTTGTCACAGGGCTACTGCCGTTTCATCGCCCCACAAAGGCCTTTCGCTCATGGCATTGCTCGGATTCGCGCAAAAAATCTTCGGTTCCTCTAATGATCGCCGGTTAAAGCCTTTATGGCGCCGTGTAGAGGCGATCAATGCGCTTGAAGACGATATCTCCAAGCTCTCTGATGATGGCCTGATTGAACAAACTGAAAAGTTAAAACAGCGCTATAAAGATGGTGAAAGTCTCGACAGCTTGCTGGAAGAGGCCTTTGCGACCGTCCGGGAGGGGGCAAAACGCGCCCTCGGCCAGCGCCATTACGATGTCCAGTTGATGGGCGGCATGATCCTCAATGACGGCAATATCGCCGAAATGAAAACCGGTGAAGGTAAAACCCTTGTCGCAACCTTGCCGGTTTATCTGAACGCGCTGACCGGGCGCGGCGTCCATGTGGTGACGGTGAACGATTATCTCGCCAGCCGTGACGCGGAATGGATGGGCCGGGTTTACGAACAACTCGGCATGAAGACCGGTTGCGTCGTGCATGGGTTGAATGATTCCGAGCGTCGTCAGGCTTATGCCGCTGACATCACCTACGGCACCAATAACGAGTTCGGCTTTGATTATCTCCGCGATAACATGAAAGCGACGCTCGAAGAGATGGTCCAGCGCGGTCACCACTACTGCATTATTGACGAAGTCGACTCGATCCTCATCGATGAAGCGCGAACGCCGTTGATCATCTCCGGTCCAACCGACGATAAATCAGAGCTTTATAAAACCATCGACAGCTTCATGGATAAGCTCGAAGAAGATGATTACGAGATCGATGAAAAAGCACGCTCTGTTGTCCTCACCGAAGAAGGCAACGAGAAAATTGAAGAACTGTTGCGCGAGGCAGATCTCCTGCAAGGAGAAAGCCTCTACGACTCCGTCAACATTTCTGTCGTACACCACGTCAATCAGGCGTTGAAAGCGCACAAGATTTTCCAACGCGACAAAGATTATATCGTGCGCAACGACAAAGTGATCATCATCGACGAATTTACCGGCCGGATGATGGAAGGGCGACGCTGGTCAGAAGGGTTGCATCAGGCAACGGAAGCAAAAGAAAAAACAACAATCCAGCCTGAGAATCAGACCCTCGCCTCGATCACTTTCCAGAACTATTTCCGGCTCTATGAGAAACTTTCCGGGATGACCGGGACGGCGATGACGGAAGAGTCCGAATTCGCTGACATTTATAAATTGAATGTCATGGAAGTCCCCACCAACAAGCCGATCGCCCGTGATGACATGGACGACGAACTCTACATGACGGCGGACGAAAAATACAAAGCGGTCGCACTGCAAATCGCTGACTGCCATCAGCGCGGGCAACCGGTCCTCGTCGGCACGGTCTCAATCGAAAAGTCGGAATATCTCTCAGAACTTCTCAGCGACAAGAAATTTTTTAAGAATCTTGCCCAGACGTTACGAGCGCGCGCCAAGGACTTGAAAGATAAGGACGCCGATCTCAAAAAAGAAATAGAAGAACGCGCAGCCCAGATGGACAAGCTGGCGACGTTAAAAACGCCGATCCCGCATAATGTTCTGAATGCGCGCTACCACGAACAGGAAGCTGACATTGTCGCGAAAGGCGGCATCCCCGGCGCGATCACCATCGCCACCAACATGGCCGGTCGCGGCACAGACATTCAGCTCGGCGGTTCTGTCGACAAAGAACTCCTCGACCACCTTGAAGAAGGTGATGACGAAGAAACCATCAAACGCAAACGCGCCGAGATTGAAGCGAAAGTTGAAGCGGCAAAACAGGCCGCCATCGACGCAGGCGGGCTTTTTGTCCTTGCAACCGAGCGCCACGAAAGCCGCCGCATCGACAATCAGCTGCGCGGTCGTTCCGGTCGTCAGGGTGACCCCGGCACAACAAAATTTTTCCTCTCACTGGAAGATGATCTGATGCGGATTTTTGGCAGCGGCATGGAAAAAATGCTGAAGCGTTTCGGCATTCAACCTGACGAGTCCATTGAGCATCCATGGTTTACAAAAGCCGTTGAGACCGCACAGAAAAAAGTCGAACAACGCAACTTCGATATGCGTAAAAATGTCCTGAAATTTGACGATGTTATCAACGACCAGCGCAAGGCGATCTTTGAACAACGCATCGAGTTTATGTCAGCAGAAGCTGTTGACGATATTGTCGATGATATGCGCCAGCAATTGGTGGACGATCTGGTTGCCGCCCACATCCCCGCAAAATCTTACGCTGAACAATGGGATGTCGACGGACTGAAAGAAGAATTGCAGGCAATCTTCAGTAAAGACTTCCCTGTTGATGAATGGGCGAAAGAAGAAGGCGTCGCCGACACCGAAATTATTGACCGGTTGATTGAAGCAACAAACAAGCATTACAAAGCCCATACAGACACGCTCACCGCCACAGCACGCGACCTCGGTGATGCAGACCCGGACAAGTTTGTCCGTGGCCTTGAAAAGCGCATTCTCCTGTTAAACCTCGACACCAACTGGCGCGAACACCTTCAGATGCTGGACCATTTGCGCTCAGTGATCTGGTTGCGCGGTCACGGGCAGCGTGACCCGGTCAACGAATTCAAGACCGAAGCTTTTGGATTGTTTGAAACCCTGCTCGATGGGTTACGCCGCGATGTAACGCGTATGCTGATGAACCTAAAATTACGCGGCGCGGAAGAACCAGTGCCACAACGCCAAAACATCCCGACAACGGAAACCCATACCAATCCGCTGACAGGTGA
>BQJH01000139.1 GCA_021604605.1 Hyphococcus sp. | reverse complement strand
GCCATGGAACGGTCAGGGCGGCGGTGGTGAAATTTATCAGACTGTAGGGCTTTGCCTTATGCGCGACCTTGCGCGCACGCCGATGAAGTCCAAGGCGACGGCTTCGTTGCCGATTGGCAGTATCAGCGCCGAAGGGCTTGTCGGATACTCATCGTTTAACGCTTCAGCGAAAGAATTCAAAGGCTATCACCGGCTTACTGCCCATGCGCCGGTCATAGGCGACATTGACATTATGACCCAGCCTTTTTCCGCGCGCGCTGTTTCCACAAACATCACTGCAATGAATAAAAAAGTTGGCGATTATGCGTTATATGGCGCGCATGCTTTGGAATTTGAAGCGGAGGGCGGTGCGGAAAGTTTTGCGTTCGACCTTGATGTAATCAAGATCGTCACGCCCTATGGTACAGTAACGCCAAAACCTCATGTGTCGTTTGCCCGGGCATCTGGCTGGAGCCTATCGCCCTATGGCGGCGCTTCGAAAATGCTGCTTAACCCAGGGTCCATTCAGACTACGGATGTTTATGGCCGATTATCGGGCCAGGCGGTCGCTAGCTCATTAGCGGCCACAGAGTTCAAGATGGGTTCTTATCCTGGAGCGAAGTTCTGTACTAATTTGGCCGCCGGGCCCGGTTGTATCTGGCCCAAACCAACAGGGTGGGACAGTCAGCTCATGTTAGGTTCGCGCAATGTTGACCCGACGGCGACTGCGTGGACAGCGCCGCTAGGTGTTGAGTTTCCGGAGCGGCCTGATGCTGATGTTAAAACCGCCCGCGGCGACATCGAAAAGCTGCCTGGTGGTTATGCTTCTGCTGGCGTTAAGGTCGAATATTCGCCTGTCGACATTATTCCTGAAGCGATCAGAAATAGCGGCTTTACATCAATCACGTTTAAGATCTTCGCCGACCCAAACATCAAGGTTAGCTATGCAAGCCAATTTAATTTCTGGAACGGTCAAGCGGGTGCATGGAATCCTCTGTTAACGCCGCCCCAACCTCCAGAGGCGCCAGTTGTTGGTACGCCGGTTGATGTTGAGAGCTTGCAAACGATGGGGCTTTATGGCGGTTCTAGCGTCGCCGGACGTTTTGCAATCGATTCCGGGGTAGACCTTGTCATCAATCTTCACATTCCGCTGCCGTGGCCGCTTGAGGATATTGATTTCAACATTATCAACGCCCACCCGCGCGCGCCATTTCTTGAGACGGTTACAGCGGATACAGTCGAGTCACAACAAAAGGCGCATGTGCTGAGCGATTGGCAGCACTTTCTGCGAACCTCTCAACTGTTCAAGGTGTTCACGCCATTTGATGGAGCGGCTGTCAGCGGCGTGGAATATTTACAACAGTGTCTTGCCGATCCCCCGCCGCCGCCGCAAAAACCTGAAAAGCCAATCTATAAACCAGGTGATCCGGAAGATCTTGTTGAGTTTCTTGATATGCCTTGCAACATTTGTGTCGCAACACCGGATATGACTTATCTTGATGTAAAATCGCAATCACCATTGACGTTCGAGACTAAGACTATCAAAGGCCATGCAAGTAAAACCGAACCCCAGGCTGATGATAGCGCCCTACCTGCGTCGGATCGCTGGACTTGCGGCGGTCCATTGCCGCCGACTGCTAGCACGCTAGCGGTTGGGCCAATGTCGGTCGCGAATGTAAAAACCGCAGACGACGCCAAGAAATATAATAAGTGGGTGGCGGCGCAGGCGCAGAAGGGCTTGAGAAATGTTGGTTGTTACGATCAGTGCCGGGTCAATAAAACAACCGGTAAATTTGAACTGACCGTTTCGGCAAAACAACTCTTTGCGCAAGGCCTTCTGACTGACGCGCCGAACGGTTGTTACTAATGTGCCGACTGAAGACTGAAAACGTATAAACCTTCAAGTCAAAGTTACGCCTTGCTGTCTGTTTGCGGCGCCTATAGCGTTGCGCCAACCAAGAAGGAGAGGGACATGGCGAGACTGGAAAATAAAGTTGCGTTGATCACAGGCGCAACAGGCGGCATCGGGGAAGCGACAGCAAAAAGGTTTCTGGAAGAAGGCGCCCGTGTCATGCTCGTCGGTCGCTCAGAAAAGAAGCTGCATGAAACGCAAGAACGTCTGAATGGTGGTGACGCAATCGCAATCTCGGTCGCAGACGCAGCCGATGAGGCAGCGATCAAGTCTGCTGTGGCGGCGACGGTCGATAAATTCGGTGGCCTGGACATTTTATTCGCGAATGCGGGGACAGAAGGTGATCTCAAGTCTATTACAGATTTGACGGTTGAAGAGTTTCAGGCTGTGCTGAACACAAATGTTATTGGCGTCTGGCTCTGCATGAAGCATTGCGCTGACGCTCTGCGGAAAAGTGGGAGTGGGTCTATTATTGCGACTTCTTCTATAGCTGGCGCCATCGGCTTCCCAAACATGTCACCCTATATCGCCAGTAAACACGCTGTGTGCGGATTAGTAAAAACTGTGGCGCTGGAAATGGGACCGGATAATGTGCGGGTAAACGCCGTGGCGCCCGGACCGATCGATAATCGTATGATGCAATCCGTAGGGGCGCAACTGGCGCCGGATGCGGTCGCTGAAATCCGTGCTCAGGTGGAGGAATCAACCGGCCTGAAACGCTACGGTACGAATGAAGAAGTGGCCAATCTCGCACTCTTTCTCGCCAGCAACGAGGCGAGTTATTGCACCGGCGGTTACTACCTCGTTGATGGCGGCTACGTCGCGGCCTAAATAGTTCGCGGAACTTGCACAGCGCCGCCGCTTTACTCCGCCATCAATGCTTCAATTGCATCCGGCGTGCGCGGCGCGGCGCCTGTTAAGTGACGCGACCCATTACGGGTGATAAGGTATTCATCCTCAATCCGCACGCCGATCCCTTCTTCTGAGAGGTAAACGCCGGGTTCAATCGTGACCACTGCGCCTTCAGGCAGCCCTTCGAGGTAATCGCCAGCGTCATGTACTTCGAGGCCAACAAAATGACCGATACCGTGTTTGAAGTCATCGATAAAACCGCGCTCGCGTAACACAGCCTCGGCGGCGGCTTGAACATCTTCGCGCATAAGCGCGCCAGCTTTGAGTTTTGCCGCAGCAGCTTCCTGTGCCGCCAGCACAGCCTCATAAACTTCGCGCTGACGGGCTGTAAATTTACCGGATGCCGGAAAAGTGCGGGTAATGTCGGAGGCGTAATGTTGATATTCAGATCCGATATCAACCAGCACAAGATCACCGTCCCGAATTGTCCTGTCATTTCGGATGTAATGAAGAATAGTCGAGTTTGGCCCTGACGCGACGATGCTGTTAAACGCGATCCCGTTCGCGCCTTCGCGCCGGAAGGCATCTTCAATAATCTGCTGTAATTCGCCTTCGTTCATACCGGGTTTAACCGCAGCCATAGCGTCAAGGTGCCCGGCGATGGTTGCGTCAATCGCCTTTTGCATAAGCTCTAGTTCACGCGGCTCTTTCTTTGCGCGCATATTGGCGATAGCGAGGGACTTGTTCGTCACCCGGGCACCGGGAACACGCGCCGCCGCTTTGCGCATTAATTCAAGCGTCGCTGGCATCGGCTGGTTCGGACCAACGAGCGACCCTAGATAATGAAACTCAGGGTTGCGTGCCGCCATGGAGGGAAGCATCCCGTTCATCCGGCCCCGACGGCTGACATTGCGAAATCCCGTCCGTTCACGGATAGCATCGCCAATTGCCATCCGTTCCCCTGTCCATATGTCTGTTTCCGGCGTGTGTGACGGCAAGAAAAGATGTTCGCGCCGTTCCGCCCGTTCTCCCGGAAAAAGCGCAAGTGCTGCGCCGCCTTCATCGACGATCCCGGTTAGATAAGCGAAGTCAGGATCTTGCTTGCCTTCAATAACGTCGCTTGCGCCCTCAAGTATCGCAACGCCTGGACCGAGCGTTTTCATCAATGCGGCGCGGCGCGCGGCGTAAACCTCTTTGCTGAATGGCGCTGTGCCGCGCGGCGAGCGAAGTTCATCACGCTCATCATCCTGCGCCGCTGATGGGGCGAGGCCCGCCAATAAAGTGAAGGCAATCGCCAGAACAAGCTGATTTTTCATCATTTCACCACCCATATAAAATCCAGCCGCTATCATGGCCGAAGCATGGCCGATTGCAAGATACTCGTCTCTTGTGGCCGGCCGCCTCACTTGCTATCTATCCTCCAGTAATTCCGAGGGGCGCAGGCCATACTTGCTGAGATCGTGTTTTGTCACACGGGCACCCTTTGAACCTGATCGGTTAGAACCGGCGTAGGGACGGATCGCGTTACAGAACCTTCTTCCAGCGCCGGGCGAACCAAAAGCAAAGGACGCGCCCGCCATGAATAAACACACTCCCCAATCCGAATTTAAAACGCCGGAAGTCACCACCGGGCCGCTGCCGTCGTCGCGTAAGGCTTACGTTGCGGGGGATCGTTTCCCGGATTTGCGCGTGCCAGTGCGCGAGATCGATCTGCATCCTTCAGCGAATGAACCCGCCGTACCGGTCTATGACACGTCAGGGCCTTACACTGACCCTAACGTCACCATCGACGTTGAAAAAGGCCTCGCCCGGCCACGCACGGCATGGGTGAAGGAACGCGGTCATGTAGAAGAATATGATGGCCGCGACGTGAAGCCGGAAGACAATGGCGGCGCCTCAGGAAAGTTTCTGGCGCGTGAATTTCCGGTGAAGAACCGTCCTTTACGCGGAACTGGCGATGGCCCTGTGACGCAATATGAATTCGCCAAAGCGGGGGTCATCACCAAGGAAATGGAATTCGTCGCCATCCGCGAAAACCTTGGCCGCAAGAAAATGCTCGATGAGGCTGAACAACGCGTGGCGCTGGGCGAAAGTTTCGGTGCGGACATTCCGCCCTTCATCACCCCGGAATTTGTCCGTGATGAAATTGCCAAAGGCCGCGCGATCATCCCGTCGAACATCAACCACCCGGAAATCGAACCGCAGATCATCGGCCGCAACTTCCTCGTGAAGATTAACGCCAATATTGGCAACTCCGCCGTGGCGTCGTCCGTTGAAGAGGAAGTCGACAAAATGGTCTGGGCGACGCGCTGGGGCGCGGACAATGTCATGGACTTGTCGACGGGCCGCAATATTCACAACACCCGCGAATGGATCATCCGCAACTCGCCGGTCCCCATCGGCACGGTGCCGATCTACCAGGCGCTGGAAAAAGTGAACGGCGTCGCGGAAGACTTAACGTGGGAGGTCTATCGCGACACGCTGATCGAACAGGCCGAACAGGGCGTTGACTATTTCACCATCCATGCCGGTGTGCGCCTGCCTTACATTCACCTGACCGCCGACCGCGTCACCGGCATTGTTTCGCGCGGCGGGTCGATCATGGCGAAATGGTGCCTCGCCCATCACCGAGAAAGCTTTCTCTATACGCACTTTGAAGATATTTGCGACATCATGCGGATGTATGATGTTTCGTTCTCACTGGGCGACGGCTTGCGCCCCGGTTCGATTGCGGACGCCAATGACCGCGCGCAGTTCGCCGAGCTTGAAACCCTGGGCGAGCTGACGCAGATCGCGTGGCGCAAGGGCTGTCAGGTGATGATTGAGGGGCCGGGCCATGTGCCGATGCACAAGATCAAAATCAATATGGAAAAACAGCTCAAAGAATGCGGGGAGGCGCCGTTCTATACGCTCGGGCCGCTGACCACCGACATCGCGCCGGGCTACGATCACATTACGTCGGGCATTGGCGCGGCGATGATCGGTTGGTTCGGCACGGCGATGCTGTGTTACGTGACGCCCAAGGAGCATCTCGGCCTGCCCGACCGCGACGACGTTAAAGTTGGCGTTGTCACCTATAAGCTCGCGGCCCATGCGGCGGACCTCGCCAAGGGACACCCGGCGGCGCAGGTGCGGGACGACGCGGTCTCCCGCGCGCGGTTCGACTTCCGCTGGGAGGACCAGTTCAACCTCGCGCTAGACCCCGAAACCGCCCGCGACTATCACGACCAGACATTGCCCAAGGAAGCCCACAAGGTCGCGCATTTTTGTTCCATGTGCGGCCCGAAATTCTGCTCCATGAAAATCACCCAGGACGTTCGCGATTACGCCGATGGTCTGAGCGACAATGAGAAGAAGGATCTGGAAAAGCTCTCCGAACAGGGCATGGCCGAAATGTCAGAGAAGTATAAAGAAATGGGCTCCGAGCTTTATCTCGAAGCCGAGGCGGTGAAGAAAGCGAACGAGGGGTTGTAAAAATTTGGCGTTTATTTGCTATTGCATTGGGGAAAAAGAGAGGTCGCATCGGGCGAAGTTTTATTCATCCACCTTTCCCGACCGTTTAATAACGCCTAATCTGTCGCAGCATTCGAGGGAGAAGGTTTCGTGCGCAATCTGACCATCATTGCCGGGATATTGCTTGCTGTCCCAGTTATCTGCTTTGGTGGGATTTATCTGATGACCGAAGCAAACCTGCGCGATGTCAAGCGAGGGCCGGCTTTTGATCATCCAATCCCGACGGATGAAGTTTCTATCGAACATGGTCGTCACATTGCTCGCACGCGCGGCTGTTTCGGCTGTCACGGACAGCAGCTTGAGGGGAAGGATTTTGACGAGCAATGGGACTGGCCGGAGCGCGCCGTCGCGCCGAACCTCGCGGCTTATGCGCGCGACCATGATACGGCGACGATTGAAGCGGCGATCCGTCAGGGCATCGGTGCCAGCGGCAAGGCGCTCGTATCCATGCCGTCCTATAATTTCACGCGGTTGACCGATGAGGATACGGCGGCGCTGATTGCATTTCTGAAATCGGCGCCGGTTGTTGAAAAGAAATTGCCGAAGCCGAAACTCGGCTGGCCTGTACGCTGGACGTTTGTGACGGGTGAAGAAACGCACATGGTTCAATGGGTGGCGGCTGTTCCGCCCCTGCGCGTTAATGCGGACGCAGAACCGCAACGGGCGCATGGCGAATATCTCGCCATGACCATGTGCAATGAATGTCACGGGCTCGATGTGCGCGGGTTTTCCATGTGGAAGCCGCCTTTGCCGGACCTCGCTATGGTCGGCTCGATCAGCCGCGATGATTTTGAAACGCTGATCAAGACTGGTGTCGGCGTTGGTGGGCGCGAACTTGGCCTGATGGGGCTTGTTGCACCGGACCGGTTCCCAGAGCTTACAGATGATGAAGTTGCTGCCCTCTACGCATATCTTTCATCGCTGGCGGACGAGGCGCCGGCGGAAAATGTGTTCTGGAGACCGGCGCAATAAAGATCAAAGGGGTTTAAAGATGTATCGCGCCATTCGCGATTGAATGCCACCCCCTTCTGACTCTTCGGGTTACATTCTTCATTATCATGGGGTGTGTGAACGGCGCGCTCACAACCACCCCCATTTTCGTACTAACCCATCCCCAAGACCAAAACGCAAGGCGAATTTGGCGTCATTGTCTGGCACACAGGTGTGCCCTAACCCTTCAGCCACAACACCATCTGCGTACATCTGAAATGCGCAATCACCTTATCCGTCTCGCGGTGTTTGACGGTTGCGTCCCAGAGCTGCGTTGTGCGGCCCAGATGTTTGGCGTCGGCGCGGGTCTCGATCACGCCGTCTAGGGCGGTGCCTATAAAGTTCGACTTTAGCTCAATGGTGGTGAAGCCGGTCGCGCCTTCGGGCAGCGCCATCCGGCAGCCATAACCGCAGGCGGTGTCCGCCAGCGCGACGACAGTTGCGGCGTGGAGATAGCCGTTGGGCGCCATCACTTCCTGACGCACCGGCAGTTCCGCTTCGACCCAGCTCTCGCCAGCGTCGGTAAAGTGAATGCCGACGAGGCCCGGCAAATGGCCTTTTGAAATGCTGTTT
>BQJH01000138.1 GCA_021604605.1 Hyphococcus sp. | reverse complement strand
TATAACTGATCCGCCAATGCTTCGCGATAGTCCCTGAAAAATCGCCACGGGGCGTCCATCTTCGCCTGTGACCTTTACAGAATAGACACCGCTACGCCCAGCGATTGTTTCTTCTTGTGCTTCCGCCACGAGGCGTTCGCCTTTTTGCCCTGCGCTCAAAAAGGTAATCGACGCATGATGCGCCACCGTTTTTACATTGCGAGAATTGCACGCCCATGCAAACGCCGTATCGGCCAGCGCAAAAATCATCCCGCCATGAGCTACGCCGTGACCGTTCATCATATCTTCGCGCAATATCATTGACGCCCGCGCCCAGCCTTCGCCCGCATCTTCGAGTTTAAGATCCCATGCTTTTGATGTGCCCTCAGTTTGATGCATCGCTTCCGCAACTGCTTTTCCAAGGTCATGGGCTTCTGGTTTTGACATGCCTATCCATCAATAATTGACCGACCGGCCATTCGATTATATGACCAGAAGGAAAATTGCAAATGTTCGGGAGCGCCATCCGGCGATCATCACCATGGATTTTGAAACCATACTTTTTTCAATCAATGACGGCGCCGCAAGGCTAACCCTGAACAGGCCAGACCGATTAAACAGCTTCACAGTACAGATGCATGACGAAGTTCGAACTGCGCTTGATCATGTTGAACAAGATGAAACCGTTCGTACACTGTTGATCGCCGGCGCCGGGCGCGGGTTTTGCGCGGGACAGGATTTGTCAGACCGCGCCGTGGCGCCGGGAAGCGATGCAGTTGATCTTGGTGAGTCCGTAGAAAAGAGATACAACCCGCTTATTCGCCGACTGACTTCTCTACCTATGCCAGTCATCTGCGCCGTCAATGGCGTCGCGGCCGGCGCCGGCGCGAGCATCGCCTTTGCTTGCGATATCGTGCTCGCCGCGCGGTCAGCAAAATTCATCATGTCATTCGCCAATATTGGCCTTGTGCCTGATTCTGGCGGGTCATGGTCCCTGCCCCGACTAGCGGGACAGGCGCGCGCACTAGGGTTAGCGTTAACCGGTGATCCTCTCCCAGCTTCCCAGGCAGAAGAATGGGGCATGATCTGGAAATGCGTCGATGATGAGCATCTGGAAGCAGAGCGCGATGCGCTGGTTACAAAATTTGCCAACGCGCCAACACGTGGTCTCGCTGAAACCAAAGCTCTAATCCGCAGCGCTTTTACACGGCCTTTAGATGACCAACTTGACCTTGAACGCGATAAGATGCGCGAGTTAGGCCAATCGGAAGACTATCGTGAAGGTGTTGATGCTTTCATGAACAAACGCAAACCTGTTTTCAAAGGGCGCTAGAACGAACGCTTTTTGCACCAACCGAAATGATGTCAGGAGACCACGAATGACCGTTCCAATTTTGAAAAACTTTGTCGCCGATAAATGGGTTGAAGGCGATGGCGGTCTTCGCGATATGGTTTCTGCCGTGAATGGGAAGCCTGTTGCGCAAACCAGTTCGCAAGGGATCGACTTCAAAGCAATGCTTGATCATGCTCGCACTGTCGGCGGGCCTGCGCTGCGCAAGCTCACCTTTCATGACCGCGCCTATATTTTGAAAGACCTCGCGAAAGCCATCATGGCGCGCAAGGAAGAATTGTACGACCTTAATTTCGCGACCGGCGCCACGCGCAAAGATGGCTGGATCGATATTGAGGGCGGCGCCGGAACGCTGTTCGCGATGTCGTCACAAGGGCGCCGACATCTGCCTGACGATCAGGTTCTGGTAGACGGACCATCTGATCAGATATCACGTGAAGGCACCTTCATGGGTCAGCATATTTATACACCAATGCAGGGCGCCGCCGTTCATATTAATGCGTTTAATTTTCCGGTCTGGGGAATGCTTGAGAAGTTAGCCCCGACTTTCCTCGCTGGCATGCCTTCCATCGTAAAGCCAGCGACGGCAACCGCCTATCTAGCCGAAGCAGCGTTCCGGATTATGATTGAAAGCGGACGCCTGCCCGAAGGGTCAGTCCAGCTTATTGTTGGATCAACTGGCGATCTCTTTGATCACCTCACTGGACAAGATATTGTTTCTTTTACGGGATCTGCCTACACCGCCAGCAAGCTCAAAAACCACCCGCGCATCATCAGTGAAAGCGCAAGATTTGTCGCTGAACAGGATTCTCTGAACGCTTCTGTGCTGGGTCCGGATGCATCGCCTGATAGTCCTGAGTTCGATCTCTTCGTGAAAGAGGTTGTTCGCGAGATGACGGTGAAGGCGGGGCAAAAATGTACGGCCATTCGCCGGGCGTTTGTGCCAGAGAACCTTCTCGGCGCGATCGAAGACGCCATCAAAGCCCGACTTGCCAAAATTACGGTTGGCGATCCGGCCAATGATGATGTTCGCATGGGCGCCCTTGTGAGCGCATCACAACGCGAAGATGTGCGCGAAAAAATCAGCATTCTCGCATCAGAAGCCAAGATCGTTTTTGGTGACCCGAATGAAGTGAACGTCATGGGGGATGGAACAGAGCATGGCGCATTTATTTCGCCGGTTCTGCTTCGGTGCGATAATCCAGGCAGCGCTGTAAAAGTGCATGAGGTGGAAGCCTTTGGGCCGGTATCGACTTTGATGCCTTACAAAGATGCTGATGACGCGGTGCGCCTTTGCAATAAGGGCGAAGGCTCCCTTGTCATGTCGCTCTTTACCCATGACCCAACCGTGGCGCGTCAGTTCGCTCTTGGCGCCGCTGCTTATCATGGCCGTATCGCAATCATAAACAGAGACAGCGCAAAAGAATCGACCGGGCACGGATCACCCCTGCCCGTTCTCGTGCATGGCGGGCCCGGCCGTGCTGGCGGCGGCGAAGAACTTGGCGGCGTCAGGGGCGTGAAGCACTATATGCAACGAACAGCCATTCAAGGTTCACCCGCCATCATTGCGGGCGTCACCAATCAATGGATGAAAGGCGCCGATGTTAAGGCTGGTGCGCCACACCCGTTCCGCCTGAAATTCGGTGAGCTTGAAATCGGCAAAACGATTAAGACAGCAGAGCGCACGATCAGCCTCGAAGACATTGAACATTTCGCAGAATTTACTGGCGATACATTCTACGCCCACATGGATGACGCCGCCGCGAAAGCGAACCCGTTCTTCCCCGGACGCGTCGCGCATGGTTATCTGCTTTTGTCATTCGCAGCAGGGCTGTTTGTTGACCCGGCGCCGGCCCCCGTGCTCGCCAATTACGGATTGGATGAGTTGCGCTTCTTAACACCGGTTCCGGCAGGCGACACCATCAAAGTTCGCCTTACGGCAAAGTCAAAAAAGAAACGCAATGATGAATATGGTGAGGTTCGTTGGGACGTACTTGTCACAAACCAGGATGATGAGGCAGTCGCGAGTTACGATCTCCTCACCATGAACGCGATCTAAAGTAGACAATCCAAGAAGTAAAATCTGAACCGTACTGGTTCGTAGCGAGTTTAAGATGGCCCGCAGGCAAGCCGCTGATTACGATCAAAAACGCGACCTCATTACAAAGGAAGCGGCAAAGCTCTTTGCAAAAAAGGGCTTTGACGGCGCATCTCTTTCTGAACTCGCCGCTGCCTGCAACACTTCAAAGTCTCTGATCTATCACTATTACACATCGAAAGAAGCAATCCTCTATGATGTTATGAGACTGCATATCGATGCGCTTCTCACCAGCATCGATAATCTGGCTCAAAGGCAAGACGAGCCCGAAGAATTATTCAAGTCGTTGGCCCGCAATCTCATGCGACAATATGTTGGCGCGGCGGACAGTCAAAAAGTTCTGCTGTATGAGCTCAGCAATCTGCCATCGCAGGACCAGAAAGATATCATCGAGAAGCAACGCAAGATTATCGATTTTGCGGAAGACTTATTGCGGCGTTCAGCGCCTAATACAAAAATCAATCACAGTCATTTGCGCGCGCATGTCATGTTATTTTTCGGCATGCTGAACTGGACTCATAACTGGTTTAAATCCAGCGGTGCTGTTTCACGTGATGATATTGCCGATATGGCGGCGGCAAAAACACTGGCGACCCTTCGCTAAGATAAGATCTTGATCACTCATCCTCAACGGTAAGACCATCGCGCCGGTCAGTCGCTATTGCTTCCTTGTCTCGATTGGATGGGTTGCCTATTCCCCCACCGCCCGGTGTTTCAATAACAAGATGGGCGCCAGCGGGAATTGTCTCGCGGCCCATGCCTCGCAAGGACACGCCACCTTTTAAATAAACCCGTCCAGCTTCACCCGCCTCGCCACCTTTGCGGCCGCGCGGCGGATACGTAATACGATCAAACATTTTCGACACGGCAAAAGGCTTGCCATCCGCATGAGAAAATTCGAGCACTTGCCCCAAACCGCCACGATACTTCCCGTTCCCGGCAGAATTCGGGCGGTATTCTTTGCGCCAGATTATCAGCGGCGCTGTTGTCTCGTTAATTTCAGTCGGTGTGTTTTTAACCCCGGAAGGGAAAGCAGTTGTAGAAAGACCGTCCTTCATCGCGCGGGCGCCTGCGCCGCCATTATAGAACGGGTTGATGACAAAAGAAGGCCCGGGATCATCGCCCGCGACTACGCCCGCTCCGCCCAGAAACACCGGATTAAAAAGACATGATGTTCCTTCAGCCGGTACATCAAGACCTGCTTTTTCAAGGCAACCCAAAACAACATCCGGCAACATCTGGCCGACAGCATGGCGCGCCGACACGGCGCAAGGGCGCGGCGCATTCAAAATACATCCCTCTGGCGCTTTCACACGGATAACACTGAGTGAGCCTGCATTATTCGGCACATCGCCGCCAATCACGCACCTGACGCCAAAAGATGCATAGGCCTGCGTATAAGTCAGCGGCACATTAATACCGCGATCACTCACCGGCGACGTACCGCTGAAATCAACATCGATGCCCGTTTCAGAAATTGTCAGCTTACATACGAGGTCAATCGGATCATCATATCCGTCGATCCGCATGGCGTTCTCATATACGCCAAATTTAAGCTTGCTGATTTCTGCAAGCATAGCCTGCCGCGAATTCTCAATAATAAGAGCGCCAACGCTATCAACCCCTGACAAGTCAAACTCAGTCATCATCTCCAAAAGCCGCGCGCCACCGGTCTGGTTACAGGCCGCCAAAGAATATAAGTCCCCTTCCGCAACAAAGGGATCGCGCACATTGGCCTTCAGGATTTCAATCATGGTTGCGTTTACCTCTCCCCTGCGAAAGAGGTAATTCATCGGAATATTAAGCCCTTCTTCAAAAACCTGACGCCCATCCGGGCCAAAGCCAAGCCCGCCAACATCGGCGACATGGGTTGTTGACGCAAAGAGCGCTACACAACGTCCATCCTGAAACGTTGGCGTGACAACAGTGAAGTCATTTAAATGACCCGTCCCGTGCCATGGATCGTTTGTCACCAGAACATCGCCGGGCTCTAACTTTGCCACAGGAAATTTTTCAATAAAAAAACCAACCGACGCCGCCATCGCATTTACATGTCCCGGCGTCCCGGTGACGGCTTGTGCGAGCATCCGGCCCTCAAGATCAAAAATTCCTGCGGAAAGGTCACCAGCTTCACGTACAGTTGGCGAAAAGGCTGTGCGGATTAATGTTTGCGCCTGCTCTTCAACGACACCCAGCAATCGATTCCACATAATCTGCATGTGAATTTGATTAAGACCAGCGGAAGTTTGTTCTGTGCTCGACATTACGCCTCCCCCTTCATGGTCATAACAATGTATCCGAGCGAATTGACCTCTGCAGTGTAAGAAGATGTCACGACCGTCGTTGTCTGATCCTCCGTGATGAGTGCTGGACCATCGATGACCATGCCCGGAGAGAGGGCGTCACGCAGAAAAACACTTGCGTCAATGTTCTGGGCAAGCGCCGGGTCAAAAAACTTTTGCACTTTAACTGGTAGAGGCGCCGGAACGATCGCTACAGACTCTGTTTTTGCCTTTATTGATTCCTCTGACGCTGTTTTTAGGGTCAACGTCCAACTGAGTATTTCAATTGCCACACCCGGAATAGTCCGGCCATAAAGGCGTTCATATGCTGTGTTGAATTCATCACGTATGGTCGCCGCATCATCGATCGATAGGTTTTTGAGCGGAAGGTCAACAGCGATCTCATGGCCCTGTCCCTGATACCGCATAAAGGCCTGACGCATTTCAACGAGCGGCGCATCAGGAGCGCCTTGTCGGACAACGGCTGATGCTTCTTCATGCATTTGCGCCATAATCGCATTCGCAACGGCGGCGTCAAAATCCACTAATGACATATGGCGACTACGCACAACTTCATAAGCAATCGGGGCTAGGAGAAACCCGATAGCCGATCCAACACCCGCCCCTGTTGGAACAATGATCTTATCAATGGAGAGCTTTTCGCCGAGCCGCGCTGCGTGCAATGGCGCAGCGCCGCCAAAGGCGACCATCGACCGGGACCGAATATCTTTGCCCCACTCAACGGCATGCGCCCGAGCCGCCGCCGCCATATTCTCATCGACAACTTCCGACACGCCAAAAGCCGCAACTGCAGATGTCAGCCCTAAAGGCTCTCCGACTGCGCGCATCATCGCTTTGTCGGCCTTTTCGATGTTGAGGACAAACTCTCCGCCGGCGAAATATTCCGGCACGATCTTGCCCAGCAAAATGTCACTATCTGTCACTGCCGGGCGCTCGCCGCCACGATCATATGCCGCGGGTCCAGGTTCTGATCCCGCACTCTCCGGGCCGACCTGAATACGTTTCAGCTTATCAACTGACGCCAAAGAACCGCCGCCGGCGCCAATCTCAACCATTTCAATCACGGGGATCCGCACAGGCAGCCCTGAGCCCTTTTTGAAACGGTAGACGCGATCAACCTCGAAGGTGCGTGACGTCAGTGGTTCAAAATTATCAATCAGACAAAGCTTGGCGGTTGTGCCGCCCATGTCGAATGAGACAACCGCATCAAGGTCGCATTCTCTCGCTACAGTTTTAGCCAGGATTGCCCCGCCAGCAGGGCCGGACTCTACAAGGCGGATGGGGAACTTTGCCGCCGTATCCAAAGTTGTCAGGCCACCGCCAGACGTCATGACCAGAAACGGACAATCAAACTCTCTTTCAGCGAGCGATGTTTCCAGCTTATTGAGATAACGCTCCATTAAAGGGCGCACATACGCATTGGCGCAAGCCGTTGAGAGGCGTTCATATTCACGGATTTCAGGGCATACCAACGAGGCAAGCGTTACCGATAATTCCGGCAACTCATTTTTCAGGATTTCTTCAACCCGGAGCTCATGGGCAGGGTTTGCATAAGCGTGCAAAAACCCGACAGCGACGCTTTCTATATCGTTCTCTTTGATGACCTTAATAGCTGAACGAACATACGCTTCATCAAGCGGGCGTAATATAGCGCCGTCTTTATTCATTCGTTCACGGATGGGTATTCTCAAATAACGCGGCACAAGCGGTGTTGGCCGGTCTATATTGACATCATATTGTTCAAAGCGGTTCTCATACGCCATCTCAAGCGCATCGCGATGGCCTTCTGTTGTCAGCAGTGCTGTCTTGGCGCCCCGGCGCTCAATCAACGCATTAGTCGCTAATGTTGTGCCATGAATAATGAGGCCAATTTTTTCCGGCGTAACATTTGCGCTCGCCATGACTTTCTCAACACCGGCAAGAAACCCCGCACCGGGATCGTCATGGGTTGTCAGTACTTTTGTTGATATGCGATTGCCGCCGCGCGCCAGCACAACATCCGTAAACGTGCCGCCAATATCGACTGCAAGGCGATATTTCCCTTCCCCTGCCGCCATTACACTAACTTACTCACCGGATGGCTCATCTACCGGAAC
>BQJH01000137.1 GCA_021604605.1 Hyphococcus sp. | reverse complement strand
GTTCGAAGGCGTATCGCGTGTCGCCCGCCAGCGCATGATCAATGACATCCTGCGGGAAGAACTCTCCGGGCCGATCCATGCTCTGGCCATGAAAACCCTCACCCCTTCAGAAGTCGAAGACTGACGCACAAAAACCTGCTGCATAAAGGACGTGACCGCGCGGGTGAATTCGCGCAGTTTCTCATCATAAGGAATTTTCATGGAACTGCCCGGCGCCCCAGCGACCTATGCCTTGATCATCGCGAATATTATCGCGAGCGTTTACGGCCTTAGTTTCGACCGGCGCTTTGTCGGCAGCTTTGTTTTCAATGTCGGCGCCCTCGCCGAACATAAACAGCACTATCGCGTCTTTACGTCTTCCTTCCTGCATGGCGATTACTTTCATCTCCTGTTTAACATGATGACGTTGTTGGTTTTTGGTCCTGAAGTTGAGCGCCTTCTCGGCGCGGATGGTTTTCTTGTTGTTTACTTTGGCGCCGTGCTGGCAAGCGGCATCATCTCCTTTTACGCCAACCGGAATGATTCTAACTATTCTTCCCTTGGCGCGTCCGACGGTGTTTCCGGCGTTATTCTCTCCTTCTGTCTGTTTTATCCGTTTGAGCCTCTTTATTTTCTGTTTGTTCCGGTCCCTATCCCCGCGATCCTTTATGGTGTTGGCTTCATGGTGATCTCCGCGTCGATGATGGGCGCGCAAGGCGGCCGCATCGCCCATGAAGGCCATCTTGGCGGCGCCATCGCCGGTGTTATCCTCACCATCATGATGCGCCCGGAGATTATTGGCCAGATATTCGGCTACTCATCCTTTCCGATTGTTGTTGGTTTGCTCGACCCGATCAACAGGATGTAGCAACCCAATCACGTTTCAATTTCAGGGATTATAGGGCCTGTTCAGTGGGGGGAGGATATCTATCCACCAACACTGGGAAATATTGAAGACTACCCTCTCTGGGTTGAATTTTGAGAGTGCGTGATTCAATCAGAGGGTGCAAGGATGAGATTGAGCGTTACGCGCACTGGTGAGAGCTGAGCGAAGTCGGTTCTGCGCGCATAAGCTAACATTAGCTCATGAGTGTGCCGGGAGACATTTGTGCGGTCCATATTTGCCCCTCGCATCAATGTAGCTAAACGGTCGTGTGAACCTCATTGCAGAGATTGGATTCTAAATTAGCTTCGCCGCAACCGGCGCACTGCGGCAGTCAGGTTTCAATCAAAAATCGATAATTTCTCGCTATTACCCACCATCGTCACGGCCGGAAATTAGCGAATTATCTTGTATCGAAACCGAGCGATCGCTTCGGGGGTATTGGGCAGGAAATTACCGGCTAATTGAAACTAGAAAGCTGGCCTTACCAAAGATATTGTGAAAAATGTTTAGCACCGATAATAGCTGTGTTACATGCTTTATCCCAAGCCGCTGAAGTCAAATAGGTCTGTCAAAAAAGATTTTCTTGGAAGGGTAATGATGAAACTTAAACTGTTGTTATTAATCTACGTGTGTTTCGCATTATCTGCCCAGGCGCTGGCATCGAATGATGTGGAAGATGAGCTGTTGGCAATGTTTGAGGGTAGTTGTCGGGCCGTAGCAATTAGCGAAGCTCATGGCGCTTCAAATCATGTCTGGTTACGAAATCAACTTCTCTTGCGAAAAGACCTTACTGATCATGTAGATATTATCGCCGTCGAGTTTGCAAATTCGTTTCATCAAGATCTCATAGACCGTTATGTGATCGACGGTGAAGACATAGACATTAACGAGATCGCCAAAATTTGGCGCGATACATCACAGCTAACGGTATGGGATTCTCCAATATATGAGGAGTTTTTCAAGCTTGCTAGGCAAGGGAACCTAAATCGTTCACCAGATCGTCGCGTTCGAATATTAGCACTAGGAGCACCTATTGATTGGGCTAATATTGAAAATCATGAAGAAATAAAACCACTACTCAATCGAGGAAAGATAATGGGCGAACGCGTTCGCGATCATGGAGTTGCTGTTGGACGCACGCTAATTCTTGTTGGGTTTCGGCATTATGAGCTCGGAGTTGGGCAAAGCACTCGCATTGTGGAACGGACGTTTCCAGGAGAGCTATGCGTAGTAGCCCGAATATACGGTGATGATGAGGCTACGGTTCATTTTGCAGCTCAGTATATCGACAATAATCAGCCCAAGTTATTCTTTCCCATAGTTGGAACGGACATCGGTGGAATCGAAGCTAAAGAAATGACTTATTCTTCTCGACGTGGCTCCCCGAAACTTGAGGATATTGCAGATGGGGTTATTTACCTAGGCAGCGAGGTTACACAAACGCAAAACCCAGATCCCACCATCTATGAAGGGTGGTATGGCGAGGAATTAAATCGTCGAGCAAAAATAATGTGGCCTCAGTTTGGTGACAAGTTTTTCTGCCCTCAGTTCAAGGATATGGGTGTTGAGGCAAAGTTCTGTTGAATCACCTGAGGTAGTCAATATTGGGATTAAGGTTCGAATGTACTGGAAAATCGCCCCTTCGTGAAGACACAAGTCGGTGTTCGAGAAGGGCCAAAAGCGAACAATTAAGCATTCAAAATCCAGTGACCGCTTTTGTGCGCATTCCTACTGTTCGGTGGCCAACGATTGATCAGCAATTATTGGCGAATTTTACCGGTGGCTAAATACGCCTCCAATGTCCGGTTTGAGGATTAAACAGCAATGATCTCCCCCCAGCCCAAACGCCATGAAACCCAAGCGGGGCGCGTCGCGAGAGTTAACTCCCGCAAACTGTAACGCTGTTAGAGCCGCTCAACGATCAGCAATCGCCGGTTCTTTTCGCCTCTATCACAAAGCGCGCATGCTCCATCATCTTCATGCCGAGTTTTAATTCCCGAATTTGCGCTTCGGTCATCTCGTCTTCTTTAATCAAGGCATCCAGTTTCATCTTCACTTCGAGCCTGACATTATCCGCTGCGACAGCGCCGTTATAAACGAAACGGTTTGCTCCCGTGGCAAGCTTCGGGTCAGCAGCGCATGAAATTTCACCACCGACAGCATTGCCTTCGCGTGGCAAGCGCTTGTTTGAACAGCTGTAATGCATTCGATAATAGTTCTCCGCCAATTTGTGCGGAAACATCGCCCGCTCGCCGGCGCGAAGGCAGGTTGAACGTGAGTTGTTGTCATTACCCGCAGCTTTTAAAAGACCAGCGCCGGACATCGTAATCTCGTATCGGCCCGGCTCCAGCTCAACCGGGGCTTCACTCGCCGGGTCCGATGTCTCTGCGCAGCCTGCGGCAATGATGGAAAAAGCACTAACGCAAAAAAACCGGTTCACTATCTTAACCCCTCGCAAAGCCGAAAACGACACCGAAAGGATAAGCAAATGCCCTTAAGAAGGGCTTTAAAAGACTGAGAAATTATAGCTATCAGCCATCTTTCCCAGGTGGCCTAATAGTTTCCTATTACTCGTTTTATTAGAGGTATTACATACGCTCCGATTATTCCCCCTTAATTTTCAAACAATAGATCCCAGCCGTATGTATAAGTCTTTTCGCAGTTGACCTCCGTTGGGTCGACAACCGTAAATCGTTTTAAAATGTGCATGTCTTGCTCTGTTCCCGTGAATGCGTCACCGTCCAATAAAAGGACTATGACAGCCTCATCATTAGAAAAACTAGTAACGCCTGCGATTGCATATTCCGGTTTTTGACTGTCAACAAGATAGACATGCGTTCCCTTCTCTTTGGAAACAATCCGATCCAGTTCGGGTGGAGCAAAGATAGAACTCTCTCCAACAGTATATGTGCCTAAAGAGCTCATAACTTTAATCGTCATCGCCGCATGCCCAAACTGATAGTCAGAGATACTTTCGCCCTGCGCTAACAAAAACCAACTGTAATTAAAACAAACCCGCAAAGGCCCTTCTACAGGCGCTTCCATCTCTGATGAAGATGCACATGCTGAAGTAGACATCAAAAACGCTATCAATAGAATTCGAGCGAAGCTTATATTAAACATCATTTATTAAACCTCAGCCGCCCAGACGCCATGAAAGCCGAGCGGTACGCGTATTATACATACATAGAAGTTATTGCCTTTGCCACATAACCCTGTGTTATGTTCCACAAACTACAGATAAAGTACCAAATTCGCGCAGGTCAAAAATGATTACTCGCCTTTTCTTCGTATTACTTTTTTCAGTTGCGTTTACGCCTGCATACGCCTCTAGCACAATGGAAGAAGCCCCTGACTGCACTACTGTTAGCCAGTGCATTTCAATTTTAAGCGAGCATCACATTAAACCACCACCGCAACCAGGTGACCGGTTGTCCTCTGGTATAAAAGACGAGCCGATAGAGAATGCTGTCCGTAGACTTGTATTATTTGGTGATGATGCAGTTATAGCTTTGATCAAGCTATTTGATCATCCGAATTATTATGTGCGGAACAGAGCTGGATATACACTATTCCACTTCCCGCAAATTGATCCTCGCCATCTACCTGATTTGATAATTGCTCACAAACACGGAATTAGCTGGCTGGAACCTGCAATCGCAGCAACAGGTACAGATGAAGCGCTTGCTTTCCTTTGGGAGAACTTTTTGGCAAACCCTAGTCAGGGATCCAATTCACAAACTTTTCGTGTGTTACCTGAATTCGGAGACCGACTGTATCCATACTTTAAAGAGGAACTAGAAGGCTGCCAAACCAGTGATCAATTAGATTTATGCTGGGCCCTCTTGACTCTATTGGGAGGCATTGATCCATGGCCCGACTTTGTCGTCCCAACCCTAGAAGGCATTGCCACGTCACTCGACGCTTCAGATAGGGTTCGAAAGATTGCAACTGATCAACTCATAGCTTTAAAGCACCCTTACGGACTAGTCGTATTGAGGGGTGACCTTAAAAAAGCCCTTAGGACCTTAAGTGACCACCCTTCAAATAGATTATTTTATAAATTTTCGGACACAGATGATTTCAGTGAATATTACGATATCTGGGATATCGGCGACGCGATTCGGTCAACTGGAAATTATGGCGATAAAGCCAAAGAGCTTGGCCCACTTATTACACCTTTTCTTGCCCGCCGCGACCTTGGTGATGTGCGTGCTCTAGCAGCTCTTACTCTAGGCCAGATTGACTATCAGGGTGGTATTAACTCGCTTGTCGCCATACGTAGTGATTTTGATGACGATTGGAATTTAGCTTATAATGCGGTTGAAAGCCTTGGACGTTTGCATGCAGAATCCGCACGCGGGGTTGTTGAAGCGCTTGCTCATAATCACTGGTTTAAGCCAGTCCGAAATAATGCTGAACGAGCATTGTCGCTTCTCGATGGCGGTGAGTTCACCCGACCAAACAATACTTCAGATAGTGCACCACTCTCAGATGATGATCAATGGCGCATGTGGCGTGCGGGGCTTCGACACACAAGCGATCTTTTAGAAATCTCCAAAGCTTGCAACGCAAGCAGGACAGAAACCTATAACCTCTACATGCCTCGCCGGGTTACATGGCCAGAGGGCAACAATGTTAGATTAGAATTATCCTTTCCAGGAGCCGACGAAACTCAACACATATTTTCTACCTACCCAAAATTACGAGAACAAAGAGGCGAGCTGAAATTCGCCGTAAAATTTGGCAACCACCTTATTGCGGGGCTGGACGCAGGGGAGTTTGGCGGAGAGGTGCATACAATTGACCAACACGGTCACGTAGAACTTCTAATTCCTGACAACGCGATTGCAGCATTCAAAACCCGCAAAAGATTATACATTGTAACCGGCCTATCTCATATGAGCATGAGCACTGGCAACCTTTGGGTTGTAGAGTTGGACCAACGCAAACCCGTTTTACAACGCCGCATCCGCCTACTGCGTGAACCAAATGGGTATGAGTTCACATTTCAAAAGGCCCTGGTCATCAAAAGCGAAACTGGGGATTTTGCCATCCAGTCGAATGGAAAACTTATTGACGCTTCAGAAATTGATAATTGCATAAATGTCAGTCGTAATAATTGAGAAGCTAAACCCCAGCCGCCCAGACGCCATGAAAGCCGAGGGGGACACGTTGCGGGAGTTTTACCCGCGCTAACGGCGGGGCGGTCATATTTTGCGCGTCAATGATATGCGCTTCTGACTTGCCGTCATGGTCTGCGGTGAAACTGATCAGATAGCCGTCATCTTCTCCCTTCGCATCAATGCGCGGCGCAAAAGCCGGTTCCGATCCATATACGCCGGCGGGAAATTCATGACGCGTTGAAGCGCCGGTTGTGAGGTCATATTTCAACAGCGCGGAAAAGCGTTGCGGGATGCAATCATCAAATACGACGTGATAGGAATATCTGGTTTTTCGTCCCGCCCAGTCATTATTCACAACGGGAAACTCTGACAGCGCATCATCGATCTGTTCTTCGCGCCCCTCCCCGGTTTTCATATTCATCCGCCAGACAAAAGGTTGCGCCCGCAACGCCAGCACATCAACCATCGGCGCGTAAGGGCCATATTGCGGGTCGGGTTCAAAACCGTTCGGCACCATCCGGCAAGCGGCCATGACGACTTCATCGCACTCCTCCCATGCGTTAATGACGTGATAAACATAGCAGGTTGGGAACTCGAACCATTTCGGCCCTTGATGTAAGTTTGGACCTTTTCTCGGCACAACGCCAAACCGCGTCGGCTGGTCCGCCACATGAATTTGCCACAAGCGGTTCTTGATCGCCTGCTCAGAAAAAACCACCGGCAGGTCATGCAAGATGACATAGTTTTCCGTCATGCCCATATCATGGGGCAAGCGCGGACCCGGCAGGTCAATCTCCTGAAACTGCGTCAGTGCGCCTTGCGCGGAGACAGTCCCCGTCCACATTTTTGGCTCATAGACGGCGTAGTCAAAAAAAACGAGTTCGCCAGTTTTCGGGTCAGTCTTTGAATGGGCGGATATGTTACCCGGCAGCTTGCCGCTAAAGTTCTCGGCGCCAATTGTTTCCAGCGTCGCGGCATCCACCGCCACTGGTTGGCCGGAAATATACCAAAGCGCCAACAACTGCCCATTGTGATAAACAAGGTCGGTGTTGGCGGTGTCTTTGTAGTGAACACTGCGCCCGGCCGCATCACGCGATGGTTCAAAAATGCCGCCCAGGACAGTATCACCAAGTGGCGCGGCGCCATTCGCCTTTAAGTCTTCAGTTTGCACATAGCGGTTACGATATCGCGCCTCGCCATTTTCAAACCAGACGCCGTGGATCATCCCATCGCCGTCAAACCAGTGATGCATGCCCTTTGGCGCCGTCGCCGGGTTTGGCCCGTTTCTGAAATACCCGCCATGAAGGTCGCGGGGGATTTCGCCAACAACCTCCAGCTTATCAGCGCTCACCTCATCTCGCACCGGCGCATAAAGCCCATGGAGATAAGGGTTCAGATCATTCAGCTGCTTTTCAGTCACTAAACATGCCTTGATCGACATCGTTCATAAAGTTGATCAGCCCTTTGAAATATCGTTCCTGATCATCATACATGGAGAGATGACTGCCATCAGGCAGATCAAGTGCGCGCGCATTCGGGATTTCTTCCACCATCCAACGCATATGATCCGGGTCCATTGTGTCCCACTGCGCCACCGTGACGAGCGTTGGCGTCTTGATTTTATGGATATCGCCGGTGCGATCCCAATCAGCCAACGTACCGCCAATGCCAAATTCACTTGGTCCTTGCATCAGCGTATAAACATATTTGTTCAAGTGCTTGAAAGAACGAATGACTGGCTCCGGCCAGTCTTCAACCGGCAGGCGCAAAACATGACGCGTGTAATGTTCGCGCATTAAAATTTCCTCGTAGCGCGGGTTTGCATAATCTTCAGCCGCTTCCAGCGCACGAATTTCAGCCAGCGCCTCGGCCGGCAG
>BQJH01000136.1 GCA_021604605.1 Hyphococcus sp. | reverse complement strand
GCCTGTCTTTAACAGAGCCTTTAATTCAGGAGATGCTCGTTTGTTGAACTCTCTCGCGTCCCAGTCCGTTGCTATCGCGGGGATGGTTTCATCTGCATAGGCTTGGGCCTCATCTACAAGCGGTCCAATTTGTTGAAACCCAATGGCAACCAGACTGACAATCGCGATGACGATGATTATCGCCAACCCGCCGATGACGGCTAAAACTGTTTTCACTGGACCCCTCCACGAACTTTCCCAGCCGGGAGGCTAACAGACCAAATAGACAATTCAAATAGGGCGATCACGCGTAAATGGCGCTTTAGCCACTTGCTTTGCGGGTCATTCCGCTGCAAAAAACCGCCTATGGCAAAGAATTCAAACTTCTTTTGGCGCTTCTTTTGATGACTTTGTATCAAAGTGAAAAGTGTTCAACGCCCATGCATTGTCACGCCTAATGACGATGAGCGTATAAAAACCTTCGCCACGTTCATGTACTGCGCGCACGGTGCAATTTGCCGTTGCTTTTTTGCCTGTGCTAGTATGCGTTGAAATAGTAGCAGTGCATTCTACAGGGTCCATGGATTGAAGGCGACCGATTGCGCGATTTCCTTCTTCCGTTACTCTTTCGACATCGCTTTTGTTCAAGTTATTTAGCAATACATCGTCAGCACGTTCAAAAAGAGCATCGCCGTCCCACTCGCTTGCCACAGCAGTAACTGTTTCTTGGGTGTATAATTTTGCTTCTTTGGTCACGCCGTTAAGCTGAAAGCCGAGCCAAATTAGACCGCCGGCTATTATGATGAAGGCCACGAGTGCCAAACCGCCCAAAACTGCTAGAAAGTTTTTCATATTCCACCCACCAACATCGTACCGTAACATTTTTCCTCACGAGTTCAAGTTGTTGATTGTCTTGCCTTTGTTACGGTTTCGCGCCAAAACACGCCTATGGCAAAGAAACCTGACGACATTGAAAAACTATCCTTCGAGAAGGCGCTGGCCGAGCTGGAGGATATTGTGCGCAAGCTGGAAAGCGGGGAGGCGGAACTGGAAGCCTCGATCGCGCTTTATGAGCGCGGCGCCGCCCTAAAAGCTCACTGCGAAGCGAAGCTGAAATCTGCGCAGGAAAAAATCGAGAAGATTGTTGTCGGCGGTGACGGTAAACCGAAAACCGAAGCGGCGAGTTTCGATTAGCCGGATTGAGGGATTGAGTACACTCCTCCCGCTCTCCCCGGCGAAAGCCGGGGTCCAGTTTTGTTTTAAATTGTCTCTGCAAGCTAGTTTTTATTCTTCGGTAAAAGCCATCCGATCATATTGGTGTAACCGCGCGGAAAAACACGCTGGATCGCGGAGATGAAATGCGCGTCAGCGCCCACCATCACCCGGCGTTTTCTTTTGGCGACGCCTTTCAGGATGATCTCCGCTGCTTTTGCGGGGCTGGTGCGGGCGGCCTTGTCGAATTTTTTATCGAATTTTTCGCGTGATTTAAAACCGGGCGGCAGTTCATCAAGGGCTGCGCTGCGCGCGATATTGGTGGCGACCCCGCCGGGGTGAACGGATGTAACGCTGATGCCGGTGTCTTTTAATTCTTGCGCAATTGTTTCAGAAAATCCGCGTACGGCAAATTTTGAAGCGCAATAATGTGACTGTCCAGGAAAACCGATAAGGCCGAAGATGCTGGAAATGTTGACGAGCCCGCCCTTGGTCTCGATTAGCTGCGGCAGGAAGGCTTTTGACATCCTCACGACGCCCCAAAAATTGACATCCATAATCTTTTCAAAAGAGGAAAGGGGGGAGGCTTCAAATGTGCCAAGCCGCGTGAGCCCTGCAACATTGAAAACATAGTCGGCAGCCCCAAGGCTTTCCTTGACCGTCGCGGCGTAAGCATCAATCGCCTCCGCATTAGCGACATCAAGCCTGTCAAAGCACATCCGATTGGCGCCTTGCTGCTCGATCAGCGTGCGCGTTTCTTCCAGCCCCGCCTCATCTATATCCGATAGAGCCAGCGCCGCGCCCTGGCTCGCCAGATCAAGCGCCAGCGCACGCCCGATACCGGACCCGGCGCCAGTGATGATGCAAAGCTTGTTGGAGAAGGGGTTAGGCATGAGGGATGATCTTTCGAAACGATCTGAGTTATTTGCTGGCGCTTAGGTGAAAGCGCCTCAAGAGTGCGCCCAAGCTGCAAAAGTTAGTCACTTAAGACAAACGTATATGAGTATAAAAAATTATTTCTGCAAACTGGAATCGCTAATGCAGGTTGCTCCAATCTCCATTCTTTTACGGCCTCCAGAGATACGGCGCCAAATTCATTCGTTGGCACTTCAGCCAGTATACGTGCGTCATGAGCTGAAGTATCATCACCTAGATTAAAGCCGATAAGTACAGCTCCAATATAACCCCTTAGGCTCGCTCGATAAGGATAGTTTGGCCTTGCACGCGACACCCACTCAATATTACAGAATTCATTGCCTCTTTTATTGGCTGCGAATAAGTTCCAGTCGTCATCGTTAAGCGGATGATAGCCATTTGAGCCATGCTTGGTATAATTTTTCTTTCCAGCCGATCTCAAGGCCGCTCCGGCTGCCCGATCCCATGCTAAAACCTGGGCCAGCACAGGGTCAAAATCATCCAGATTTGATTGCGGTGGAAATAACTGTCTCGCACGAACAAATGCATGATGCGCCCATTGAATTGACTCTATCGTACGGCCTCGCGGTGTAACGCGCGCGACGCCTTGTATCAAAATGGCTTCGGCTTTGCGCTGGTAAGCATAAGGCGCAGCTGCATTAAAAGCGTTTTCAGAATTTTCGGCGCTGGTGATGGCGTCATTGTATTTCTTAGCCGCTAGATCTGCTCGGGCAAGCCTTCCCCAGATAATCGCTGAATATGCGTTGGGTGCGCTTGTGGCGTCAAAAGCTTTCAACGCAAGGCGCAAATTCAGAGTCTCTTTCTTTTGTTGCCCGTTGGTTTCAAACTCCGCAAAGGCAACAAGCATATTCAAGTGGGTGGCGGGTAATTGAGAGACACCAGCTGCCTGCAAGGTTTGCGCGCGTTGGAGGGCAGGTAACGCTTCTTTTGCATCCCTAAAAATCACAAGCCGCCCATAATTAAATGCGAGGACGCCCGTGGTTTGATGATCGCCTAATTCCTGTTCGGCGGCCTGCCAAGCATTGCGGGCGTGTGTTTCCGCCGCCGCGTCATCACCATTTTGCACAGCTGCTGCATAGAGTTTGTATTCTGCGAGATAGGTTGGATCCTGAGCGAGCGCTGTCGTGGCGAGGAAAAAGCCTGCTGCAATGAGCGCTAATATTTTCTTGAGTCGTAAAGGCTTGGACATTCTTATTCTCACCCTCCCGCTTCGCGTCGCATTAAGCGCATAAGAGTTTCGGTTTAGATTATAATATATGAACAACGAAACTTAGTAGCGCCATGTGATTTTGAAGACATGCCGGTTCGTTCGGAGGCGGAGATTTTGTCCGCCACTGTTTTACGGCTTCAAGTGAGACACCGCCATAAACACCGGTTGGCACGTCGGCCATAACCCGCGCATCTGTAACCTTGCCATTTTTATCGAGATGGAAGCCAATTAAGGCCGCGCCGATCATGTTCCGGCCAACAGCATTATCAGGAAACTCGGCTTCAACCTGAATCAACTCGATCCCACACTCCCTTTCGCTTTTTCCTGAAGTAAATGTAAAGTTAGGCTTTGGAAGCAGGCGAAACTCCAGAGGCGTACTCTCGCCTTTGCCTGAAGTGCGTCCCAGCCTGGAGTTAAAAATTTGCGATTCCACAGCGGCCCTTGCAGCGCCTTCCCATGCCAGGATTTGCGCAAGAAGAGGGGCAAAACTATCAATATCTTTTTGAGGGGGGAATAATACCCGGGCTCTGACGAAATCAAGATATGCGTTACGGATCGATGCGCCTGTGCGTGAAGAGGGAACAATTGTTGCGATGGCGCCGATCATAATCGCTTCCGCTTTGCGTTGATAATTGTGAGGCATGGCGGCTCTGATTGCAGCTTCTGCTCTGGCGGCGCTGGCTTTTGCGAGATCATATTTTCTGTCAGCGAGGTCGGCGCCGGCAAGCCGACCCCAGATAATAGCTGAATAGGCCGAGGGTTCGCCGTTCTGTGTCTCGTAAGTCTGAAGCGCCTGTCTCAATGCGTCGGCGTGTTTTCGTTTCATGCCGCCCAAATCAAAATCAACAAACGCGATCATCATTTGAAGCGTTGCCGCCGGTAATTCTGAAATGCCTAAAGTCCGCAATTGGTTGGCGCGCCTAAGGGCTTCTCCTGCATCACGCGTATTGGTGAACAAAGCGAACTGTCCATAATTAAACGCGAGGACGCCTGTGGTTTGATGATCGCCTAATTCCTGTTCGGCGGCCTGCCAAGCATTGCGGGCGTGTCTTGCTGTGGCTGTATCATCGCCATCCTGTAAGGCTGCGGAGTAGAGCTTGTATTCTGCGAGGTAGGTTGGGTCCTGAGCGAACGCCGTGCTGGAAAAGGCGCCGCCACAGATGAAGAGGGCGAAAATACATGCCCCAATCACTTGCAGGTTCAGTTTCAGGAACAATTTTGGGCGCCTGAGTGCTGTCATGATATCCCCCTGTTTTGGCTTGCGGTCCCTCGCTTGTGCTTGAAAAGCCTACGGATTTTGCGGCCTTTCGGCAACAAAACGACGGAAAAAACAGGGCATCTCCTTGATTTGCCTTCAACTTGTCGTGGGTTGGTCTTCAATTTCCCCCAGAGGGGGTGGAGAATTTCCGCTAAGGCGCTAGAACGGGCGGCTTCCCGCGATGCAGCGAAGTGCGATGTCGGGAGATTATGAGATTTTGGAGGGGACTTTCCCATGGCTGTTGAGACACCGCTGTTAGACACCGTCAATTACCCGACAGATTTGCGCAAGCTGGAAAAGAGCCAGCTACGGCAACTGGCTGACGAACTGCGCGCCGAGATGATTGACGCCGTTTCTGTGACCGGCGGGCATCTTGGCTCCGGCCTCGGTGTGGTCGAGCTGACAACGGCGATCCACTATGTGTTTAACACGCCAGATGATCGCCTCGTCTGGGATGTGGGCCACCAGTGTTACCCGCACAAGATTTTGACTGGTCGGCGTGACCGCATCCGTACTTTGCGTCAGGGCGGCGGTCTTTCCGGTTTTACCAAGCGCTCTGAAAGTGAATATGATCCGTTTGGCGCGGCCCACGCTGCGACATCGATATCTGCGGCGACCGGTTTTGCGGAAGCTTCACGCCATCTCAAAAAAGATACAACATCGATTGCTGTTATTGGCGACGGCTCGATGTCTGGCGGTATGGCTTATGAGGGCCTGAACAATGCCGGCCATCTTGGGTCAAAGACTGTGGTCATTTTGAACGACAACGACATGTCGATCGCCCCGCCCGTTGGCGCCATGAGCGCCTATCTTGCGCGGGCTTCTTCTTCCGGCGTTTATCAGGGCTTCCGTTCTTTTGGAAAACAGCTCGCCAAACGCCTGCCAAAGGCGGTTTATAACCAGCTTGCCAAAGCCGAAGAATATGGCCGCGGCATGTTTACGGGCGGCACCTTGTTTGAAGAGCTTGGCTTTTATTATGTAGGCCCAATTGACGGGCACAATCTGGATCAGCTCGTGCCGGTATTGGAAAATGTCCGCGACATGGAAGAAGGCCCTGTGCTGGTTCATGTCGTAACGCGCAAGGGCGCCGGTTATCCGTTTGCTGAAGAAGCGGCGGATAAGTATCATGGTGTCGCCAAGTTTGATGTTGTTTCCGGCAAGCAGAAAAAGGGAACACCCAACGCGCCCGCCTATCAGAAGGTCTTTGCCAAGACGCTGATCAAGGAAGCGGAAACCGACGACAAGATTATCGGCATAACAGCGGCGATGCCGTCCGGCACCTCGCTGGATATGTTCGCTGATGTTTACCCGGATCGATGTTATGATGTCGGCATTGCTGAGCAGCATGCGGTGACGTTTGCGGCGGGCATGGCGGCGGACGGTATGCGTCCCTTCGCGGCGATTTATTCGACCTTCCTGCAGCGCGCCTATGACAGTGTTGTTCATGACGTCGCCATCCAGAATTTGCCAGTGCGCTTCCCCATGGACCGCGCCGGTCTCGTGGGTTCCGACGGGCAGACCCATGCTGGTTCTTTTGATATTGCTTATCTCGGCTGCCTGCCGAACATGGTGATCATGGCGGCGGGTGATGAAGCCGAGCTTGTCCACATGACTTCAACGGCGGTGGCTTATGATGAAGGGCCAATTGCTTTCCGTTATCCGCGCGGTGAAGGCGTTGGCGTTGATCTGCCGGAACGGGGCAAAATTCTTGAAATCGGCAAGGGCCGTATCATTCAAGAAGGAACAAAAGTCGCGCTTCTGGCTTTGGGCGGCCGTCTGGCTGAAGCCTTGAAGGCTGGCGAAATGCTGGAGCAGCAGGGCCTTTCAACCACGGTGGCGGATGCGCGTTTCGCCAAGCCGCTCGATCATGATTTGATCATGCAGCTGGTGCGCAACCACGAAGTGCTGATCACGATTGAAGAAGGCTCACGCGGCGGGTTCGGCGCTTTCGTCCTTCACTTCCTGTCAGATCAGGGTGTTCTCGATGATGGACTAAAAGTCCGCACCATGACCTTGCCGGACATTTTCCAGGATCAAAACAGCCCTGAAAAAATGTATGATGAGGCGCGTCTCAATGCGGCGCATATCGTTGAACGCGCCAGAGAGGCGTTGGGCATGTCAGCCGATGTGGTGAATTTGCACGGCTAGGCCATCTGGAAAATTCAGTATAGAAAAGCGGCTCATTATTGAGCCGTTTTTTTATGCGCCTGGATCATCATCTTATTGAGAACGGTTTTTTTGAAAGCCGCGCCCGTGCTCAGGAAGCGATCAAGGCGAGGCTGGTGAAGATCGATGGCGTTGTTGCAACAAAAGCGTCGCAAAAAGTAACGCCCGGCGCCGCCGTTGAAATTGACGGAGAGGCACACCCTTTTGTGTCGCGCGGCGGGGTGAAGCTGGAGGCGGCGCTCAGAACACTGGAAATCAAACCAGAAGGGAAGGTTTGCCTTGATCTTGGCGCCTCAACGGGCGGGTTTTGTGATGTGTTGTTGCGCGCCGGTGCGGCAAAAATCTACGCGGTGGATGTAGGCTCCGGTCAGCTTCATGAAAAAATCGCGGGCGATCCACGTATTATCAATCTTGAAAAAACCCATGCGAAAGATTTATCGACAGTGCTCGTTCCTGATCCTGTCGAAATTATTGTTTGCGATGTCAGTTTCATCTCTTTGAAAAAAGCATTACCCCCTGCATTAGCCTTGGCGTCGTCGGGTGCGCGACTTGCGGCGTTGATTAAACCACAATTTGAAGTAGGCCGATCACGTATCGGCAAGGGAGGACTCGTCAAGCCGGGCTATGAAAACTCTTACGGCGTTGCCGAAGATATGGCCGCATGGATATCCGATCAGCCGGGCTGGAAATCTACCGGCTATATAGAAAGCCCGATCACCGGTGGTGACGGAAACAGGGAGTTCCTTCTTGGCGCTGTCAAAACCGCATAGAAAAAAGAAACGCCAAAAATATCGCACACGCCAGCAGCCGAAAAAAACGGCTGAGGTGCGCATTGACGCTATCGGCGCTCGCGGCGATGGGCTTGCGCGCCATGAAGGTCAGGTGATTTATGTTCCGTACACGGCGTCGGGGGATGTTGCCCGCATCAATTATCGCGGTGACCGGGGCGTAGTTGAAACGCTTATCACCGAAAGCCCTGACCGGGCCTCCCCGCCGTGTCCATATTTTGGCGTCTGTGGCGGGTGCGCCTTACAGCATATCAATGAGCGCGCCTATCAAAGCTGGAAGCATCAACGCGTTGTGGATGCACTGGCGCGTGAAGGTTTTGCTGAAAGCCTCGTTGCGCCGTTGATCCCGTGCGCACCGGCGACACGCCGCCGCGCGCAATTCACGATCCGCAAGCACAACAAGAGCGGGCCCCTCATTCTTGGCTTTAATGAACGAGCCTCCGATCGCGTGATCGAT
>BQJH01000135.1 GCA_021604605.1 Hyphococcus sp. | reverse complement strand
AACAGGTCCTCATTGGTTACGGCTCTCAATTTGGCGCGCCCCGCCGGGAGAAACACGGAGAAATCGGCAAACGGCGACCGATTTTCGGTCAATGGCGCTCAACGGCGGTGTTAAATCGCTATACGGTCGCCCTCATGATTGTTCGAATTCTCTTCATCGCCAGCCTTTGCGCGAGCGCCCTTTTCATCTTACCGGCTGTAGCTCAATTCGGCCCTCAAACCGATAATTTCTTGGCCGCTCAAGAGGTTATCATCTGCCCTGCAGATCCCGGCACAAAAGCGCCGCCAGACTTTTCAGCGCCCGATTGCAAGTCCATGAGCTTTTGGGACGCCGACCCGCAAAACCGGACGATTTGGATGAAGGCCGAGATCATAATCCCGGAAGAGATGATCGCGGCTGAATACCCTTTGGGTTTGTATTTCAGCGGCAAGGCCTCCAGCAAGATTTACCTCAATGGCGCCCCTCTCGGCGCCAATGGTGTTCCCGGGGATGACAAGACCTCGGAAACGCCGGGCATGATGGACAGCGTGCTTTATGTTCCCCGGAACCGTCTTCGTCTCGGCGAGAACAGCGTCGTAATCTTGATGTCAGGCCACCACAGCCGGATAAACCTCAGCCACCCTTTGCATGGTCTGTTGATTGGCAAATACGTCAATCCCTCATTGATGATCATGCAGGGCTATTGGCCATCACTGATTACATTTGGCGCCTTTGTTCTTGGGGTTCTTTATTTTGGGGTCTCATCGATCCGATCACGTCAGAACGACCGCCCGGTTATTCTCTTCTTGATTTCACTTTTTGCCGCCTGCCAATTATTGGCGGAGGTCGCGCGCGGTGTCTTTCCTTACGCCTACCCGGTTCATGATATTCGGCTTATGTTGATCTTGATTTTTTCAATGGGCTTCGGACTTTGTCTTGCCGGGCATGTCATAGCGAAGTTTGCAACACGTTTTCAGATCCTCCTTTTTCTCGGCGCCGCCATCATCACGATTGCCTCGACATTTTTAACGGGCGGTTTTGATGGTAAGTCTTTATTAGCGGTGCTAACGCCGACCGTATTGAGCGCTAGCGCCGCTATCTTCTGGGCATACCAAAAGAAGCCGCGAGCATGGTGGTATGCAGGGGCACTGAGCACATTTGCAGCTTTCATTGCCCTTTTCCCTTATAGCTTTCTAGATACTGGGTTCTTTTATGCCGTTGTCGGGTTGTTAAGTTTTCTTTTTGTTCAACAAGCCATGAAACTCGCGGAAGAACGGAACCTTAGGCAATCAGAACAAGAACGCGCCGGTAGACTGGAGCTGGCGCTGGAGCAAGCCCGGCAAAAAGAAGAGGTTGGCCGCATCAAAATCAAAAGCGCCGGTAAAATTGAAGTCGTGCAAACCAATCAGATCGCACACTGCAAAGGCGCAGGCGATTATGTAGAAATATCACTCGTCGACGGCGCCCAGCTTCTCCATAGCGCCAGCCTGAATGAGTTGGAGACAAACTTACCGCCGACCTTTATTCGCGTTCACCGATCATATCTGGTCAACACAAGTCTTGTTCAATCTCTGGAAAGAGAAGCTTCTGGCGTTGGCAGTCTAATTCTCAGTAATGGGGATGAAATTCCCGTGAGCCGCCGTATTATGCCCAAAGTCCGTAGTGCTCTTTATCAATAGGGCAATCTCCGACGCGAAAGCAGAAAATGTGAATGCCAAAAATTATTACGCTCACGCCCAACCCCACCTATGATTTTGCCGTTAATGCCGATTTTGTTGAACCTAATCGCAAACTGCGTTGCAAAAACCCAAAGACCCATCCGGGTGGCGGTGGTTTAAATGTTGCGCGCGCGGCATCCCGCCTGGGGGTTGAGACACTCGCCATCTTCACCGCTGGCGGCCTTTACGGCGAAGCCCTGCACAAAGCGGTCGCGGCGGAAGGTCTTGCCATGCGGATTATCCCGGTTGAGCATGAAACACGGCTGGCGTTTCATGTGCGCGATGAAAGTAAGGACCATGAATACCGGTTTAACCTTCCCGGCGGCGGGTTAGACAAGCATGCTGTTGAAGCATTTCTCGAAGCCATTCGGGAAGAAGCTGGCGAAGGTGATTTTGTTGTCGGCAGCGGCAGCCTTCCATCTGATGCGCCCAAGGACTTCTGGGCGCTCGCCGCAAGAGCAGCAAAACAAAACAACGCAAAGTTTGTGCTCGATTCTATTCATGGGGTGCGCGAGGCGCTTGATGAAGGGATTTATTTGCTTCGCCAAAACAAGTTTGAATATCAGGCCATATCGGGTGGCGACTTAAAATGGCCGGAAGAAATTACTTCCCTTTGCGAAAAAATTGTTACGGATGGCGGCGCCGAACGCGTCACCATCACCCATGGCGGCGACGGCTCTGTGATGGCGCGCATGACGGATGCTGGCATCAAACTTTCCCGCGCAAATTCATTTAAGGTCAAAGCCAACAGCGCCGTTGGCGCGGGCGACTCTTTCGTTGGCGGCTTATTGGTGGCGTTGGCTAACGGCAAAGATGATAACGACGCCCTCTCCTATGCCATGGCCGCTGCCGGCGCGACACGCATGTCACCGGGAACTGCGCTGTTTAAACCCGCTGATGTTGAACAGTTGTATCAACAAACGGAGTAGCCGGCGGTAATCTCTAGTTCTTGTACGCGTAAAAGAAACGGCAAAAATGGCCCTTATCAGACGCTGCCGATGAGGCGCCCGAATGACAGTTTCATCCTCAAAGCAGATTTAAGAAGCGTACTTCAAGAATAACAGCAATTCGCCAATAAGGTCACCTAACTCCAAACTCTGCGAGGGTCTCATTTAGGGCAATACTACCATTTTGGCATACACAGAAATTCATGTATTCTTCTCTTCGCAGTATTCTGCACAAAGGGGAGAAAAATGGATATTTCAAGAAGAACTCTTCTACTCACATCTGGCGCAGCAGCGGCATTTCCCGCTACGACTTTTGCTTCTCAAGGCCGGCCTGAGTTTATCGCGTGGCACGATCAGGGTTACACATCGCACCAGGCCAAACTCACTGAGTTTGGCACAAAAGGATACCGCACATCATCATTATCCTTCTACGGAACACCCGACCGTCCATTGATCGCTGCCGTAATGATAAAACGCCCTGTTGTTCATGCTGAACAACAAAGAGTAGGCATTAACCTGCAGCAAGCGATTTCCTTTTTTTCTGAGATGGCCCAAAAGGGCATGTACCCTTACCTATTGTCCGCAATTGGGTCCGTCGACGAAGCACTTTACGCCATTTCAGTAATGCCAATGAATGTGCCGTCAAAACCGGTCTTTGCCGTAACCGGCAGGCAACTCCTCCAGGAAAACAAAAAGGCTTTTGATCAGGGTCGCAAGCTGATTTCGATTGACGCCTTTGGGAGCAAAACAAAAACAACGTATACGGCTATCTGGTCAGGCGACAAATCAATTGATGGATGGAATCATGCAACCACACGTCAAAACCAACTGACTTTAAAGCAACATGAGGTAGCGCATGCGTCAGTTGGCGCCCGTGCGAATCTGATGGCGATCACGCCAGAAGGAAACTACCTGACATATTTCAGCGATGCGCAAAGAGGCGAGACAGTCCTGCGAACCGGTTTGACCAGCGCCGGCTATCAGCGCGCCTATAGTCAGGAATACGCCAAGGGTTTTTTCCCCTACAAAGTCGCCGCGACCGGCGCAGGGGCCGACATAAAGTTCGCCGCGATTTTCACAAAAACAGAGACTGAAACTCCGCGCGTTTTCAATTCAACCGGATTAAGAAAAGTCCCCCGAATCGACAATATCATCGAGACTTTTATGCGTCGCGGCGGCGCGCGCGGCGCTTCTCTTGCGATTTCGAAAGACAGAAAACTGCTATATGCGCGCAGCTATTCTTTTGCCGAACCAAACCACCCCATCCACAATATCGACCCGAATACATATTTCCGCATTGGCAGCGTCTCAAAGACACTCACCTTGTTGGGGTTTTATAAATTCATGGAACTGGCAGCATCTGATGGCGGCGAATTTTCCCTGGACACCAGAGTGCAATCCATCCTCAGTTTGGCGCCGATCAGTGACAATCGGCCCATTGACTCGCGGTTTTCCAAACTAACAGTCAGGCATCTAATCGATTCAACCGGCGGCCTTGAAAAAGAAGGCAATCTATGGGCAAGCGCCCATGCTGCAAAACAATTGAATGTCCCACTACCAATATCAGCGGCACAACTCGCACAGTATATTGCAACGCGCCCGCTGGAGCATGAGCCCGGACAAAAAGGCAAAGCAAAATACGGCAATGTAAGCTATTTTATCCTAGGCTTGGTGCTGAGCAGATTGATGGGCGTCCGAACCCTGGAAGACGCACTTAGAACGCTGATTTTCAACCAGATTGGCGTTAAGCGAATTAGAACCTCCCACTCTTTGTTGTCGGAGCAGGCGCCTGACGAAGCATTTTATTTCGCGCCAGCACTGGGCGTGGGCGCAAGCACACGAAGCGCTGACAGACCTGTAACACCGTCACACTATGGCGTCTGGGATATGGAAAACATCGGTGGCGCTGGCGGCTTGTCCGCAACCATGCCGGACCTGGCGCGTATCGGCGCGTGTCTTAGCGGCGATAATCCGAACTTAATTTTTTCTGCAGACCATCAGCGTGGTTCTTTCTTTATGGCTGCGCTAACTAAAGCCGCCATTACAAGCGCTGGCGGCTCACGGGGATATTCCGGGTTTGACAAAATTCACTCGGCGTCAAACCAACCTGGCCATTATAAATTCGAAAAAGGCGGACGTGTTCCAGGAGCGCAAGCCAGTTTGAGTGTGGACACGCATGGTTACACAATCGCTTTTGCTTATTCAGGAAACTCTCGCCAAGGCGTTAGTAATGACTGGCAAAAAAGACTGCTCTCACAACTACAAGTGACGGATCTTGGTTCTGACGATTTATTTCCGGCATATGGAATGAACTCAATCTAGTAATATGTGATCGATTACCTGTCAGTTTTCTATTGTGGTGGAGCGCCAAGCTTTGGTGATACACCGCAATCGGAATTCATCCGGAGCACCACCAGATTTTTATCACCGCGCCTAGTCAATCTCCGGCACGAGCATGCGTTGGGCGCGCCATTGCTCGACAATGCGCTCTATAAAGCCGCCATCTTCCATCTCAACGGACCAACCGTCAGAGAAACTCGCTGTCATGCTTCGTGGTACGCATTCGCGCGTCAACGCGTCAAAACGAATGCGTGTCGGCATCGGGACGCCTTCACCCACCGCAATCGCTTCTCCCAAGCCTAGGGATGGCAGGCAACTCAACAGGCTGGTTGAGGCGTCGGGCACAGCCGCGCGCAGCGCTTCCTGATCGGCCTGATTAGCAAGACGCATGGCAAAAATCGTATTGCATTGAGAGAGGATCGTCGGGTCAAGCTCTGTCGGGCGCTGGGTCGCAATCCAGAGGGAAACGCCAACTTTGCGGCCCTCTTTGGCAAGACGAATGAGGGAGCGCCGGGTCGGGGTAAACCCTTCCGTCGGGTCTGATGGCGCATAACGATGCGCGTCTTCACACACCAGGGCAATTGGCGCGGCGCCGTTGCTCCACAGGCCAAACTCAAACGCCAGGCGCGAGACCACAGAGACAACCACCTGCACCACTTCGCCGGGCAAACCGCCCAGTTCAATCACGCTCACGGGCTTGTCGTTGACGGGTATGCGGAACAGCTCGCCCAAGAGATCCGTCAGATTATCCTGAACGGTCAAACTGCCGAACATAAAGGCATAACGCGCATCCTGACTGATCGTGTAGATACGGCTGCGCAGTCTCTTATAGGGCGCCGTGTTGAGCGACTTGCCCAACCCGCCAAGCGCTTCATCAATCAGCACAAGCAATTCTGAAATTCGATACGGCGTCGGCGTATCAACGGTGATGGCGGTCACGTCCGTTCGTAAACGCCCCACCCGCGATGAACCGGAAAGGTTCATCTTTTTTGCCGCCGGGACAAGGTCGGCAAGGATTTCAATTTCTTCCGTATAGCCTTCCTTACCGGGGTAAAGCACTTCGACCAATTCATCGAAGGTCAGCATCCAGTATGGCAGGGTGAAGCTCGTCGGGTCGAAGACGACAGCCCGATCTTCAAAACTTTTGGCATATTCATTATGCGGGTCGAGGATCACCACATGGCCGTGGGGATACCGCTCCAGAACTGATCTCAGAAGCAACGCCACGGCGCAGGATTTACCGGCGCCAGTTGTGCCGAGTATGGCGCAGTGACGTGAGAAGATTTCATCAACATTCACCGTTGCCGGAATTTGCGTGTCCTGTTTGACAACGCCAATCCGAACGCTGGAAACGCCGTTGATGGAAAACAGCGCCGTCAACTCATCACGCGTCGCCACATGCACCGTGTCGCCAAGAGTTGGGTAAGACGACACGCCGCGGCGGAAACGCGCTGGCGCGTTAATCGTCGGCTTGGTAAATTCACCAATGAGTTCAACTTCAACGATCCTGACAGCGCTCGATAAACTATCTAATGTCGGCGCCGGAACGCTCATGGCGGAGACGAGCCCCAACACAACACTGGAACCGGCATCGATACTCATAATGGCGCCAAGTTGTGGGCGCGAGGCGCGATCGTCATTAGGGTCTTCATGATCCAGCATCACCAGCGCATGAGAGCCGGTAACGGAAACAACCGTCCCGACCTGCGGCTTTTCATCAAAGGCGCCGTCAAAGGCTTCTGCCGTTGGCGCAGCGGCGCCTTTTCGCATGAGCGGCGCTTTTCGCAAGATAGCGTTATGCGGCGTCATCGTCTCTCTCCATCGTAAAATCGTCGTCGCCGGAAACCGCTACGTCGGCTGCAGCGCTCTGTTGCGCGCCGGGCGCGGTTTGCGACTTCCCTTCGGGCAATGGCAGCGCAATGCGCACTAATGTGCCCTGGCCTTTGCGGCTTTTGATACGGAATTGTCCGCCTTGCATTTCAATGAATGTCTTCGCGACGGCGTAGCCAACACCCGGCCCGGAAAAAGATCGGTCAAGACCGCGATGCGTGTCTTGAAAAGCTTCAACCGCTTCTTCAATTTCCTCTTGCGTCAGGCCTTCCCCGTCATCACGCACTGCAATTTCAGGCAAACCATGTTCATCAAGACAGGCGCGCATGATGATGCGTCCGCCTTCTTTGGCGCTTGCCGAGCAGGCGTTGATTGCCGCCTGCAACAGATGGTCGACCGCTTGTCCAGTGCGTTCAAAATCACCCCAGGCCGGAACTTCTTCGCCCGCATCCCGGCGCTCTATAACAACACCAGCGGCTTTAGCGCGGACCTGTATGCGCTCAATAGCGCCGTCAAGTACTTCACTGAAGTTGAGAAGGTCATCGCGCATTTCTACAGCGCCACTTTCCAGCGCGGACACTTCAAGGATTGTATTGATATGCCCGAGTAGTAAATCGGCCGACTGCAGAATGTAGTCGTAGTAAGTATCTTCTTGGTCCTGATCGAGACTGTAGGTCTCACGGTCGCGCAACATCGTCGCAAAGCCGATAATCGCGTTTAACGGCGTTCTCAATTCGTGGTTCATATTGGCCAGAAATTCCGACCGCGTCTTGATCGCGACTTCAGCTTCCGCTCTGGCGGTGCGCACTTCCAGCTCCGCGCGTCGACGCCATAACGCCTCGCCCATATGCGAAGCATAATCTGCAATCAATGATCCTTCAGAATGAGATTTTAGTTTCATGGCGCCGCTGTCGTTTCCAAGACGAAAACCCTAGCGGTTAAGCGCTAATGCCGCGTTAAATGAAAACCCTTGAGTTTACGTTGTTAGGGTTTCGTTAAGCATGCTGAACAAATCGTTTTCAGGCAGTTTTTTACGAAGCGGCGCTGTCACTAGCAGCACCCTCGCCTTTGTCCGATTTCGCTTCTGATTTCACCTCAACCTTAGCTTCTGGCTTAACCTCCGGCGGTTTTGGCGTATAGGCCAACACAATATCACCAATCTCAGGTTTTACCGGGGCTTCGCGTGACGCAAAAG
>BQJH01000134.1 GCA_021604605.1 Hyphococcus sp. | reverse complement strand
TTTCCGCCGCTTCACTAAACTCAATAGCGTATCCGTTGATAACCAAACCGGTTTCGTTGTTCAGTTCGGCGATATTGTTTGCATCACCTGAAGCCAATTGTGTTGCCGCGATCAGCAAGCCTGATTTTGCCGCCGCTTGAGCTTTCAGGCTTTCACCGCGCGCATAAGCGCCTCTAGCCTCGACACGGACAATAGCAAGCGCGCCAACCAGAATGCTTGAGAGCAAAATTGCGACCCATAAAACAGCAATCAACGCTGTGCCACGTTGGTTAGTTTGTTGGCGTTTGGTCATCCTGATAGAGGTTTCGCATTTCTTGTCTAAGCTTTTTAAACGCGGCAGAGGCGTCGCTTTCGTTGCGGATAATATGTGGCGTCAAAAAGACGATAAGCTCAGTGCGCCGTTTTGTAATGTCGCGGGACTTAAAGGGGTAGCCGAGAACTGGAATATCTTTTAGAATTGGGATGCCGCTTGAATTGTCCGTGTAAGTTTCGCGGATCAAACCGCCCAGCGCAACAGTTCCCTTATCCCGAACTGAAACCGTGCTGGTGAAACGACGCTGTTGAATCGTGGGAGAATCGATGCCTGACGTGGTTGTTTGTGCGACGTCACTCACTTCCTGGGTGACCTCAATCACTACAACGTCGCTGGCATTTACCCGTGGTTTAACCTCAAGGATGACGCCGGTTTCACGTAGTTGCAGGCTAGAGACAATTGGCGCATCGCCGTCGATAACGCTTTGGGCTTGTTGAGTGACGATCGGAACTTCATCACCGACCTGTAAATTCGCGGTCTGGTTATTAAGCACCATTATTGATGGGGCCGACAGGACCGTAACATCAGTGACTGAGGCTAGCGTATCGAGGGCAACGCCAACATTGTTGTCAAAATAGGAATAGTTGAGACCGGGGACGATCGGGTTAAGCGCGTTGCTGGGGGAAGGGCCTTGTGGAAAGGAGAGTGATGATTCCGCATTTTCAAAAAACCAACGGACCCCATAGGCAAGGTCATCGGTGAGCGTGACCTCAGCGATGGTTGCCTCAATCAAGACTTGCGGCGCTGGCACATCCATTTTTTGAATGAGGCTCAAGATTTCTGCAAATTCTTGGTCGGTTGCGCGAATGAGCAGGGCATTGTTCAAAGTGTCTGCGGATATCGAGGCGCGATCACCGGCGGGTGACAAGCCTATCTGCTGCGAGGACCGGCTCTGGGGCGATGATCGGCGAATTGAACCGCCGTCTTCAGAAGATAGTTCCCCGCCTATATTTTTGTTTGCGACGCCGCCAAACGCTGAACTGAGCTGTGAGGCGAGCGTTTCCGCAGGTGTGTATTGAACAAGATGGTAGCGCAAACGGCGTTGGTCGCCCCCGGAAGGCTGATCAAAGCGCTCGACCCAACTGCGCGCCTCTGTAAAAGCCTCGCGAGTTCGCGTGCTGACAAAGAGGAGGTTGAGGCGTGGTAAAGAAATAAGTGTTGTGCCGTTTAATTGCGGCAACCCAGATGCCGCCAACAAGCTTTCAACTTCAGTTTTGATCGTATTGGCGTCGGCAAACTCAAGCTTGAACAAGCCGAATATCCGATCCGTTAAATAGGGTGCGTCAAACGTTTTAATCGCGTCCAGCGCCTCATCTGTGTCAATTTTTGGACCGCGCACGACGATCACGCTTTCTGCGTTATTCGGGGTCAAGGAGACGCGATCAGGCATAAAGGGTTCGATCAAGGAGACAATTTCTGACGGAACGCCAAACTGTACTGGTGCGATCGTGGTTGAATAGCCAATGGGCGCGCGTGCGCCTGGGGCCTGCGGAGTGTCGCTCGCCTCTTGGATTGTTGTCAGTAAATAGCCGGGGTTTAATTCAAGAAGAACAAGACCGGATTCCGCGAGCGCCAGTTCTAGTGCATTCAGCGCTTCTCGGGCCGAAACTGCTTCGGGCGCCGTTAAGGTGATCACACCGCCAACACCGTCAGCAATCGACACTGTCTCGCCGAGCGTATCGCGAATGATGGTGCGGGTTGCATCACCAGCTGGCGCATTGACAAAGTTGAGTTGCAGCGTCCGGCCAACAAGCCGGTCTTCGCTGTCATCTCCCAGTTTGTTTAAGGCGCCGCTCCGCCCTCGATAATAGATTAACTTGTCGGGGGAGGGTGTTGCGACTGTTTGAGCGGGTTGTTGTTCGGCTGTATCAGATTGCGTGTTTTTGGTTGTCGTCCTCGCGCCTTCTTTAAGCGGATCATAGAGATCAAGCGAAACCGGCGCCGGTTCGATGGCATTAAGTGCTGAACATGCCGATAACATCGTAATCGAGCATGCGAGAATTATTTTTGATATCTCTGATTTTATCATAGACTTATTATTCCCCATAACTCTTACAAAGAAGGCACGTCTAATATTATTAAGGCAGCGTGAGTACGGCGTTGATATCGTCTTTTATAAAATTGATGGTGCGGGCGTCGATACTCGTGACGCTAAAGCCCTCAAAATGATCGCCTTTACGTAAGGTAAACTGGCGCCTGCCATCGCTGATGAGCGCTATTGTATTATTTTCGTTTCTTGTGATGCCCAACAAGGTGAGCTTTTGAATAGGCGCCTTTGGATCAACTATGATTGGCGCCGGTTCGGGAGCTTTGATTGGGGGCAATTTTTGAAAATCTAACATTGAAAAGATGCGCTCATCAACGGACAAGCGAGCATCTACAGATAAAGTAGATGGTATTGTAATGGGCGATACGCTCCTCATAGGTGTTGGCCAAAACAACAACCCCAAAGCTGCCACAAACAAAAGAGCCGAGAGAATGACTGCATTTTTATTGACTGCAAAATTTGTCAATTTGACGTTCCTTCATTCGGTTCAGATTTTGCGCCAAGTCGGCTGAGCGTCAACGAGAGGAGGAAAGGGCGGGGACTGTCCCCATCTTCTCTTGTTAGCGAGGCGCTGGCAAGGAAGGATTGAGGCATATCTGAATCGGCCAGCAACGCAGCTGCGGCGTCATCGTTGCCACGTGCTGTTATTGTGATTTTATAGCTTGAAAGGATTTCGGTGAGCGGTTTTTCAAGCGCCGCCGCACGGTTTTCAAGTGTAAACCCTTGGTCCACAAGAATTGCTGTCATGGCTTCTGCATCTGCCTCTAGGGCGTCCACTGCCCAGGATGATGTAACGAGCGCCTCAAGCTCATCTGGCCCAGCGCCAATTATGGTTAGCTGTTGTGCAAGATGGTTTTGTTGTTCCTTAAGCGCAGTTTCCAGGGGGCTGATTTTTTCATTCTGCGCTTTAAGGTCATTGAAGTTGTTCATGAGCGGGGCGCCAATCATACTGATGGCGGTGATCACAATAATTGCGAATGCCAACACGAATAATATGGCTGAAGCGCCATGAACAAGTTGTTTGCCGCTCATGTTGTGCATGACACCGCTTGTTATTTGCACGTCACTCATCGGCGTTGCTCAAGTTTTGGGCATAGGTAAATTCTATATATCCTTCATAGTTGCTGTTTTTCGTAGATTGAAACTCAACATCGTCGGTTGAAACAGTTTCAGGTGCGTATCCGCTCAACTCAACTTTTGTTGGCGTGAGGTTGATAGTCTTGATGAGAGCGCCGTCAGGAAGCCCATCGAGGTGATTGCGTAATTCCATGAAAAGAAGAGGTGAGGGTGCGCCATGATTAGAAGCGAGGGCTTCGAGGTCAGTATTTGCAAACAACGCTTTTGCCGGTCGCAAGGATTTCAACTCTGATAGGATCGATGTTTCATAGTCACTGAGCGCAGTTAAGCGGCGTTCAAGGTGTATGTTTGCTGTAACAAGGAGGGCTAAGAAGCTGATAGCAATAAGGCCACCAGATAAAAATGCATTGTTGGCATCTTTGCTTGCCTTGGCTTCGTCATCGAAAATGAACTGCAAGGCGCCATCGGGCGCAGGGCATGCGCCAATGGCGGCGATCTGATGGGCGGAAAAATCTTCTCGGGTTTTGTTCAGCGTCGTTTTTCTGGTGATGGCGACGTCAACACTGAGACGGCCATTATTTTGCCGGGCTGTCTCGCCTATGGCAAAGGCCGCACTCTCCGGTGGGATCGGTGAAATCTCACTTAACCTCAGCGCGATTGTTTTCTTCAGCGTGCGTGAGGCTTCTGCCGGTAGCGACAGTTTTGTTATAAAGATGTCTTCTGGGGAAAGCGCTATCTCTACCGGCAAGGACGATGCTGGATCACCTGCCGCTACTCGCCTTTCTCCCAACCAGGATTGTTCAATGAGGTCCCGATCGTCAGGATGGTCATCGTTCAGGCGTATCAAGGTATTATTTGCTTGCCATCCGATATTTTTTAAGGCTTGAGGGGTCGCGATCGCCAGCCCCTCGCTAAGCCAACGAATAAATGCATTAAAGTTGGCGTCGGATGGCAGAGATACATCCGTCCGCATGATATTTGTGAGTGTTTTTACCGGCATCGGCGCGACACGGAATCAAATTGACAATGCAGCGGCGCCTTGCCCGGCAATGAAAACTCAAATGCAAACTCTTTGGACTCATTTCCAGCAAGTATCTGACCAGCCAGGCGCACCATATCTGGTAGGTTACCGCTTGGCGGAATCGTCATCCATTGGGGATTAGGCGACTGGCTGTCTAAAAATTCAAAGCGAGCATTATTCAAATTCTCTATTAAAATATATTGCTGCGCATCATCTGAACTGGAAGAGCCAAGCCGCACAGTCAAAACTTGCTGATTGCCTCCGCTAATCACCACAGCGACAGGGACAGGCGACATTGTTGCTGAGTCAATTGTTGTGATAGTGATTTTTTTGGCCGACCCTTTGAATGCGGTTTGTCGCTCGCGTGAATCAACCAAAATGTTTTGAGCAAAAACGTCTCTTAAGAACCGTCTTGTCGTGCGGAGTTCTTCCTCAATGAGTGAGCCTTGTTGAATGCGTGTGGATACTTTTGCGGCGGCGCTGATGGCGGGGGCGAGGGCCATAGCGACACCAGCAAGAATAGTAATGGCGATCAACGCTTCAAGCAGAGAAAAGCCTTTTTGAGGCGTTGCTTCCATTTTCATAGCCCCTCAGGGGTGTTGACGACCCAATCAATTGAATAGGCCGGTGGAGCAGCGTGGGTTGCTGTGATCTTGATAAAGGCTGCGGCCTTATCGGGCGAGGTGTCGTCAGGCGTATAGGGGGAAGAGGCAAGCACCCACCCCTCTAGTCCGGCAAGAAGAGCGCTGCCTCGTAATCCGGCCTCCATACGGGCATCAATAATTTCCGCGTCATCAATGACACGATTTATTTCTTTGGCCTTTTGCACTGACCGCACGGCCATACTGATGGACTGAGCTGCTGTAACAGCGACACCAGCAGCAATAGCGGCCGCAATTAGCGCATCAGTGAGTGCAAACCCTTTTTGATGCTCTTCTGTCATTGCAAGCTCATCCGGCGCGTCACTGGCGCAATAGATAATTTAGCGCTGGCGTCGCCTTTTGATATTTCGATTTCATAACCGCTTAGCCAATAGCCCGGGCCGATAGTGAGGCGGGATTGTGTGCTGTTTGCAACGCTCAAATTGACGCCGTGCGGAAGGGTTCGGGCGACATTGAGTGTTTCGATTGCATAGCCCTCCTTTTCAATAACAATATCTATTGGCGCCCCTGTGCTTTCTGTTTCTATGCGCGCACGCTTTAAATCAGCAAGAAGTTGCTCAGCAGTTGTTTTAACACTCAGCTTTGGGGACGATGCGCGAACAGAACTCACCGCCATCAGTCCCATTAGACCAAGCAGCGCCAACACAATCAAAAGCTCAAAGAGCGTTAACCCTCGCTCCTGGCTTTGTTCAGCGTTTGCTGACGTCGGCGTCATCGCCGTCGCCTCCTTCTTCACCATCCCTGCCAAGGCTTTTGATTGTAAATGCCTCGCCATTGTCATCTGGAACATAAATGTATCCACGCCCCCACGGGTCAATGAGACCTGTTTCTTCTTTGAAATATGGGCCGCGCCATTGGCTTGCGCCGTCGCCAGCAGGTTCTGTGACCAAAACTTGCAGCCCTTCGTCCTGATCGGGGTACCGTCCAAAGTCGAGGTAAAACAATTCTAGTGAAGCCGCGATGTTAGATGCTTGCGCTTTAGCAATATCTGTTTTGGCGCGCCCCAAATATCCAACGACGCGGGGCGCCACCAGTGTTGCGAGCAAGGCGAGAATTACCAGAACGACCAATAACTCAAACAGCGTCAGGCCGCGTTGGTTTTGTTTTGTTGTTTTTGATGACGGTTTAGTAAATCGTATCATTCAGGCTCATTACCCCAGTCATGACAGCGGCGATCACGCCTGCTGTTATCAATCCCATTATTGCTGTCATTAGGGGCCCAGACAAGGCGGCAAACCGTTTAAGATTGGTCGCGATCTGATCTTCCAGATAGTCGGCGGCTTTTTCAATCATCGCGCCCAGATTGCCGGTTTCTTCCCCAAGCTCAAAAAAAGAAACGGCCTCCTTATCAAGGTCGTCAACTCTTTTGGCGGCTGTGGAAAAAGCAGAACCGCTTCGAACCTCAGCTTCCAGTTTTTCAATTTTTTCAACGATGTGCGTATTTGATATCGCTTGACGGGCAATTGGAAGGGCGCGGGCCAGCGGCATCCCGCCGGTTAGTAATTCGCCAAGGCTCCGGCAATAGCGGGCCGTCTCCATACGCCGTAACGCAGAGTTGATGAGCGGGGCGTTTAGCAACATACTTTCAATAAACCGGCGGTGATATCGGGAAAGGTAATGAAGGACAGCAATCAGGGCTATCAGGCAAAAGGCTACGATGATCCAATGAGCGCGGATAAAGGCGCCTGCGCCGAGGACAAACTGTGTTTCTGGCGGCGGCGGCGCGCTTGCTGTTGAAAAAACAGTTTCGAACTGAGGCAGAACAAAAAAGCTCAAGAAAATAATAGTTAGAATAATCAAAACGAAGAGGGCGGCTGGGTATATCAATTGCCCAATAATTTCTTTTCGCAAAGCGGCGCTTGCCTTGAAAGATTTTGCCAGGCGCTCAAACTGGCCGCCTAAATCGCCGAGTGCTTCGCCGGATGATACAAGTGCAATCATCAGTTTGGGCGGCGCTGATGGGTCGACGGCTAATGCCGATGACAGGCTTTTGCCCTTTTTTAGTTGATCGTGCAGGCGCAGCATAAACGCTTTATAGGTTTTGCGGTTCGTCTGATCTGCGATTATGCGCAAAGCTCTTGATGCCGGGACGCCGGATTTCAAAAGGTCCGTCATGCGCGTGCAAAATTGTGTGATATCGCGATGAGAAAGCCGCCCAGATGGGGATTGAAATTGAAAAAGTTGGGCGCTGGATTTTTGCTCTGGCTCGATTGTGAGAGGAGAGAGCCCCTGACTTTTCAACATTGATAGGGCCATGTTGAGATCGGCGGCTTCCAGCGCGCCTTTGGTGACGCCTTCCATGCCTTCGGCCACATATCGCCATCGGGGGTTAGGTTGCATCAGCGCCTACTGCCCGGCGAACTTCATCGCTTGTTGTTAAATGACGCTCAATCTTCATGCGACCATCTGTGATCATGGGGTGGAAGTTCTGCGCCCGTGCAGCTTCTATTATATCGCGGGCTGTTGCGCCCTGTTTGATTTTGTCTTTAACAGCGCTGTCAATATTAAGAGTTTCTGAAATCACTAATCGTCCATGAAACCCAGTACCGTCGCAGGCAGGACAAGTTTTGGCGCTGTTTTCGGTTTTGCTTTTGCCACAAGACTTACACAGTCGTTTGACAAGCCGCTGCCCGACAACGCCGAGGAGGGCGGACGAGACAAGGTAATCCTCAATACCCATGTCGAGGAGCCGTGTCACGGCAGAGGCGGCGTCATTAGTGTGTAATGTTGAAAGAACAAGGTGGCCGGTCATAGCCGCGCGCATTGCAATGCGGGCGGTTTCCGCATCTCGCATTTCCCCTACCATAATGACATCCGGGTCATGGCGCAAAAACGAACGCAATGCTTCCGCAAAAGTAACGCCGATCGCTGGATTGACTTGTGACTGGTTAACG
>BQJH01000133.1 GCA_021604605.1 Hyphococcus sp. | reverse complement strand
TAAGTGGCGTCCATGAAAATCCCGCCCACTTAGAAGGGCCAGCATGTAAGGGCTAAACCAATGAAATTATTTGGCTATTGGCGCTCCAGCGCAACTTACAGGGTCCGTATCGCCCTGGCGCTTAAAGGACTCGACTATGAGTATGAGCCGATCAACCTCCTCAAAGGCGAACAGAGGAGCGAGGCTTATCTAGCAAAAAATCCACTGGCGCTGGTGCCCGCCCTGGAAACAGAGGACGGCGCCATCATCGTGCAGTCATTGGCGATCATGGAATATCTGGAAGAGGCTTTTCCTTCCCCTTCCATCTTTCCGACAGATGCAATTGGACGCGCCAAAGCCCGCACTATTGCGACCACATTGGCCAGTGAAGCTCAGCCCTTCATGAATTTGCGCATACAGAACTATTTGAAGAATGAAGCGGGTCTTGATGAAGCAGCGTTAAAGCAATGGCTAAACCAATGGCCAGGCGGCGCTATGGCCGCCGTTGAAAAAATGGTGGCGGAAACAAGAGGCGACTTTTGCGTTGGCGATACGCTGACAGTCGCCGATTGCTGTCTCGTGCCGCAATGGTTTGCGGCAATAAGGTTTGGCGTTGATGTTTCAGGGTTCACTCAGCTTAATGAAATTTATGAGCGCTGCCTAAAACATCCGGCATTTGAAAAAGCACATCCGCTAAAGCAACCGGACGCAGTTTCAACTTAAACAAACCCACTCGCTAGTCTTCAATTGGAGACAACAATTCAGGCGCAGTCACCAACTGTCGCACACCATGAGATTTCGTCTCATTGAAAACATTTCCTTCTTCCGCCCATTTATGCAGCGAAGCGATATCAACTTTCGCGCACATGGGGCGAACGCTCCACGTCACCTCAAGAGGCGAGCATTGGGATTGCGTGTAGCTTGGGCCCGTTGTTGACCCCCGAAATACAACCGGCTCGCCCGTGCCCATTGGCAAGGAAGCAGCTTGGTGAAAATCACCTGACTTCTCGCCGGAATATCTATAGTCGAGGAAGTTACCTGCATTGCGGTCATTCACCACGAGGAATGTTTGTGCTTCGACACGCAAGGTTGGATTCGCACAAGTGTCAGATAAGCATGAGCCGAGACCCTCACCTGGCGTGATGTCGCAACTTGTGTGCACCCAGTGAACTTCAATCGTGTCACCGGGTTTGACGCTCTTATAAGCGCCTTCCATAGGTTCCATCTCAGACGCCGTTAAATCCGTCGTCTCATTACATGCATAGCCGCCATTATCGCTGTCATTGACGAAAACTGAAAAGCCCGGCCCTTTGTGCTCTGCATTGGTATGCGTGTGAATATTACAAAGGTTCATCTCCGTGGAAGCCGGGGCCAATGCGAACATATTGGGGTTCAAACCTGCCTTGTTTGAAATATCACGTGGCGTTTGCGGACCTGACGCCAGACAAAGATCACCTTCTTTTTCAGTGTTCGATATCGCGACAGTTGATGTTTCGGTCGCTGGGGTTTCACCAGCGGCTTCTTTAGACGCTGTTTTTTTAGCATCGGAAGCAGTTTCGTTATTTCCACCACAAGCCATCAGAAAAAGAAGCGGCGCACCGGCAAGCAAGGCAGTTTTTAATGTCATGTTCCCATCCTTCCACACAGGTTCTTTTACGGAGCCTTTGGGCTTCCAGATTACCTAGTTTACGAAAAATGAGCATACTTTTCTCTATTATTCCTGATAGGATTTTCAAATGAATGCGATAGGGTTTGCAACAAAGAGGCGCTCGGACCTCGAACTATAGCCGCAAACGCATCTCAATCAGAGCAAAGGAAAGGCCCGTAGATTGCAGTTTTGGATACCAGGCGCGGCCGTCATAATTCTTTCATTGCTCGGCCTCATACAAAAACCTGTATGGCCGGCTGAAATTTTCCTTAGCCTATTACCGCAAATTGCATTGCTTGGGCTTGTTATTAGCCTGTTTGTTTTCGGCATGGGGCGATGGGGACCGGGTATACTTGCCCTGTTCGGGAGTGCGCTGGCCCTTTGGGGAGCAAGAGAACAATTCCAGTCAGCAGATGTGGCAACCGGCGAAACAGCCTTTGTGATTGTGTGGGCGAATGTATTTGAGCGAGGTGAATCACTCAGTAAAGTATTGCGCCTCGCCAAAGACGTCGATGCGGATATTGTACTGATCGCCGAAACGCCCAACAAGCACAGCCCTGATTTAAAACATCTCGACACCGGCAACTTTGAATACCAACGCGGCGCCTTTGCAGGCGAAAATTCAGCAATCTCTCTGTTCAGCCGAAAACCTGTCAGCAATTTCGACATTATTGAAGTTAATGGCAGAAACGGCGCTATTTTTACTGTCAAATACAACTATCAAGACATTGCTTTTTCAGTCGTTCATCCAACTATTCCTTTAACGCCAGAAAAAATACGAATGCGAAATGAGCACATACTGACCTATGCTGAACATTTGAAAGGTAAGCCTTCTCGGGTGATGATTGGCGACTTTAATACGGCGCCATGGAGCCCTGTCATAACCCAATCAAAATCAGTGGCAGAGTTAAGGCGCCTGTCTCCCGGTATTTCATCAACATGGCTTTCAACCCTACCTTTACTGGGGTTGCCTATTGATCATGTCCTTCTAGGCGGCAATGTTTCAGGGGAAGTGAAAATTGGCAAAGCAATCGGGTCGGACCATTTTCCAATAATAGTTGGACTTTCGATTGCACATTAGGAAAGACTTACATCTCAACAATACTGACTAACAACAAGGCATCCCATGGAACCTCTTATCTTCGCCATAGGCGACAAAAAACCGATCATTCACGAAACAGCTTTTATCGCGCCGGGCGTTGTGATCGCCGGAGATGTGGAAGTGCATGAAAATGCGTCCGTCTGGTATGGCTGCGTGTTGCGGGGCGATGAAAACAAAATCATCATTGGCAAGGGCTCAAACCTGCAGGACGGTTCAGTGGTTCACGTGGATAGTCCAAGCATGGGCGGCACAGCGTCGATCATTGGCGAGAATGCCCTCATCGGCCACAAGGTCTTGCTGCATGGGGCTACAATTCAAGATGGCGGTTTTGTCGGCATGAGTTCGACTTTGCTGGATGGATCGGTCGTCGAAACGGGTGCGATGCTGGCTGCTGGCGCATTTTTGGCGCCCAGAAAAACTGTTCCTGCGGGCGAGATGTGGGCCGGTATGCCAGCGCGGAAGTTTCGTGATTTGCGTGAAGGTGAGGACAAAGGCGCTCTCATGGGCGCGGCGCATTATGTCGAACAGGCAAAGCGCCACATGGCGGCGCTGGCTGAGCGATAACGCTTACAGCGCACTGCCCGACACAACACCATCCTTGGCAAAAACGCTGGTGGTTTCTTCCAGCGGCAGCCGCATGGCGTCGATCATATCGCGCTGAACCATAAAACGCTCTAAGTCGTCCGCTTTCAAACTCTTGCCGGTGGCGATTTTAAGTTTTTGCGGATTGACCGCTTTACCGTTGAGATGAACTTCATAGTGAAGATGCGGCCCGGTAGAGCGCCCCGTTGTGCCAACATATCCAATAATATCGCCCTGCCGCACGCGTTTGCCTTTACGGATGCCTCGGGCAAACCCTTTCAGATGGGCATACGCAGTCTTATATCCATTAGCATGGCGTATACGGACATAATTGCCGAAACTACCATAACGATCCGACCGTTCAATCACGCCATCGCCAGCAGCTTTGATGGGTGTGCCGCGATTGGCGGCAAAGTCGACGCCTTTATGGGCGCGACGATAGCCGAGAATGGGGTGCTTGCGCGTGCCGAAACGAGAAGACAGCCGCGCACCGTCAATTGGTGTTTTCATCAATAGGCGTTTTGCGCCTTTGCCGCGGGCGTCATAAAAATCCGGACGATCACCGTCCTGACGGGAGGCAAAGAGATAATACCCTTTTTCTTTGGAGCGGCCTCGCCATTTCAATCGGGCAAAGAGAATATCGCCTGTGGAAACCAGCTCCCCCTGATCGTCGTAACGCGCTTCAAAAATCGCTTCGAACTCGTCACCGCCAAAGATTTCTCGCTGAAAATCCACGTCATAGGAAAAGGCGTCAGCTAAATCCGCGATTATCTGATCTGGGGCGCCTGCAGCTTTCGCCGATAAATAAAGGCTTCCGTCGATACGTCCCGCTATCGACAACAACCGCGTTGTCATCTCGATGGTTTCTTTGTCGGCGGCCAATGCCCCGGTTTTAACCCGGCGGACATGAATTCTATTTTCAGCATCGGCTCGGAAGTCCAGCCCGATCAGACGCGCCTGAGGTTCTATTTTATTCGACGCTAACTGGAACAACGTTTGGTTTTGCGCACCAAGCGTCAGAAAAAACTCCTGTCCCGGACGGAGCCGTCGCAAATTATAATGCTTGCCAAAAGCATAGGCCGCTTCATTACGATCACGCGCGCCGACGCCAGCTCGCTTCAGTGCATCAACAAAATTTTCACCGCGCTTAATCTTGACGCGCACTTCGTTGAAACTTCGATCAAGGTCGCGCGCATATAGTACAGGCGCAGGACCATCATAATTTTCAATGCGTTCAATATCGCTGGCAAAGAAAAAAGGCGGCGGCGCATCAACGGCTTGCGCAAGCACACTGCCGGCGGCTTTAGCCGGGCGCGCCTTAGCTGTCACTTTAGAGATAGCCTTAACTTCGGTCACAGGCTTGATCCGAGGGCTGAGCGTTTTATCAACGGCGCTATCAGCTGTTGCTGCACTCTGTTCCGTTTTGGCAAGAGCGACTTTTGCGCGTCTGGGGTTAAGGCGCGGCGCAAGTCCGTCTTGTTGAGCCTCACCTTGCGTAGCCGTGATGCCCGCCCGTGCAGCCCTGGATTCAGCCAGCACCTCGTCGACACTTAAGGCTTTAGTCTCTGTTTCAAAATTTGATTGAGGCGCTGCTTCTATCGCAACCGTCTGCGTTGCAGTTGGTGATGAGCCAAGCGTGCTAACTGCTGTAACCTCCCCTTTAATCTCTCCAGCTTCCTCTTCAGAGGCCGGATCGACCGCGGCAATTTGGGATTCGACAAGCTGGGCTTTTGCTGACTGGATTTCCGCAGGTGATGGATCGGAAAACATCGCATAGGTCAGGAAACCAGCCCCGGCGAGCATCACGCCGATCGACGCCGCAATTGCCACGGCGCCGCGTTTTTTCCGCTCCACAGGGCAGAAAGCGGCTCCATCCTGGGTAAATGTCTGGCCGGTTTCAACAAACTTCAGTGACATTACGCTAGCGCCGCCATTCCAAACCCGCCGCAACTGACGGAAATAAAAGCCTTTTTCGGCCAGAGCACAAATCTATCGACGCTCGGCCGCTGATACATGACATGCCTCGCCAAATCCTGCAATTTCTGCATGCTAGGCTTTTGCCTGTTTGGCGGGGGCGTCAAATTCAATTTGTGTCGATTAAACGAAATCGGCCTTAACCAAAAACGAACTGGCGCAGTCATGTTTGAGGGAAGTTAGTAAGATGCGGGTTGGTAAAGCGCTTCTCGCGATCGTGGCGTTATTTCTTATTCTGGCGGTTGGCGTTTACTTTTTACGCCTGTCCCTGGCGGGGATCGCTGTGCGTGGCGCGCTCGCCTCCGCAGGGCTGGAAAACTCACAAGCGCGCGTAACCGCCCTTTCTCTGAGCCGAATCGAAATCAGGAATATTGCCGCTGGCGGCAATGAAAATTCAGCCGATAAACGCGCCATCACTCTGGATGAGGTAGTCGCCCAGTATGAATGGCGCACGCTTCTTTCTGACCGGCGCATCAAATCAATCTCCGCCGGGCCGGGCATGGTGCGGCTGGAAATATCAGAAGACGGTAAGGTCGGACTACCGGGTGTCACATTGGGCGGCAGCGGTTCTGGCGGCGCGCTCCCATTCGATCGGCTGATATTGAGCAACATCGATCTGGTTATTGAAACGCCCGGCGGTGAGGCAACCGGAACTCTCAATGCTGATTATGATCTTTCACAAGGCGGCAAAGTAGAGCTGCGCGCAGAGGCATTAAATGCAGGGCGAGCTTCCCTCAGCATGGAAAATGCGGCGGCAGATTTCACCATCAACCTAACGGCAAACGGGGAAGTTGTTTTCGCCGGCGCCTTTAACGGTGATATCGCGACACCTACAGGCCCATTGCGCGATATTGATTTATCTGTTGAAGGGAAAGGGCAATCGTGGCGGGATTTTGCGCAAGATCGCAGCAGTCCGATCAAAGGCGTTGCACAAATCTCGCTGCGATCAGCAAAGATAAACATCAGCGAGTTTGAAAGCCTTGCAAGAATTAAAGACGAGCAAAGTGCTATACTTTTCGGCGCCCCTGTTTCTTCTTTATCAGCCACCGCTGCCATCGAGCTTGCGATTGATGGCGATAAACTCACAGCGGCACTAGAAGAAACGCCCTTATTAGTGAAAGCGGACAATGGCGCCGCCCTGACTATCACGACGCTGAATGATCAACCGCTCCTGGATAAAAGGGGCGATAAAATAACGTCGGAAATTTCATATACCCTGACAGGCGCGACTGTTTCAGCCGTTGGAACTATCAACGCTCAAACGACGGATGATGGTTGGTTTATCGTCGCACCTATTCAGATTGGAGAGTATCGTTCAAGGGCGCTAAAATTTGACGAAGCCTCCGCGATCTTTCACGTGACCACAGCCGGGCCGTTAATCAACGCAGATATCAGCACAACCTCAGCTATCGATGAATTATCCATTGGCAGATTTAGCCTGAAGGAGGCGCCGTTCTCGGGGCAGTTTTTTGTCACCGTGGATAAAGCACAGAAAACGGCAACGGTTACTTTACCAGAGAGCCGGTGCCTTCAGGTCGAACGGGCAGAAACCGCCATCGCCCAACAAGACACAGAAGCGACATTTAAGAACGCAACGCTCTGCGCCGACAGCAATCCGTTGGCGCTGATCGATTGGAGTGAAGACCTTCAATGCACGCTCTCAGGTGTTGTTAGCGCTGACGCCCTCGATTATCGCCTTGGCCGCACAACAATCTTTGGTCGCCCTCCCCGCATTGAATTTAGCGGCACATATCTGCCGAGACAAAATCTGACGACCGTATCCGGAGATATTTCAGGTGGCTCAATTATCCTGAGAGACATGCTGCGTCTTGATGCGGTTGAAGGCCAGTATGAGTTTAATCTGGATAAGACGCGCATGGTCACAACCGGTCAGATTGACAAAGTGCGTATTTCGCAAAATGAAAAATCGCCGAGAATAGCCCCGGTCTACGGATCAGGTGTGGCGCAACTGGATGCGCAAACCGTCACCTTTGACTATGTTTTGCGCACCTTAAGGGGAGAACGCCTTGGCGCAGGCGACGGCGAACATAATGTAACGACCGCTAGCGGCGCATCGACTTTCACGTTCGACCGGATCGAGTTTACTGAAGACACGATCCAACCTAACAAGCTGGCGCCTGTCCTCAAAGGGTTCATCGGGGAGACAACTGGGTTTGCTGATGGTGTCGTCGATTTTTCCTGGGCGCCCGATGATCTTCAATCTCGAGCAAAGATATCGCTCGAAGACATTACTTTCGTTGGACCAACAAGGATCGTCAACAAAACCAGCGGCGTTAATGGCACAATAAAATTCTCAAGCCTCTGGCCGGTCGCAACCGAAGATGTTCAGGAACTTTCTGTTGAAAGCGTGGATATGTTCACGTTGCCGCTTGAAGACGGAACGATCCGATTTCATTTGCCTGGTGATGAAACACTCAGCATTGAGCGGGCGGAGTTTCCTTGGTTTGGCGGAACATTGGGCGTTTACGACGCCAACATGTCAGTGACCGGAGAAACGGCAAGCGTACCGTTGCGCGCTAATGCAATCGATCTTGCAAAAATTCTAGCCTATGTCGACGTAGACGGATTGTCTGGTGAAGGCATATTAAGCGGTGTTTTACCGATGATTGTAGAGGATGGAAAAGCGAAGATCGTCGATGGCGTTCTGACGTCAGATGGCCCAGGTGCTGTTCAGTATGTTGGCAAGGCGGTAGACGCCGCAGCCGCAGA
>BQJH01000132.1 GCA_021604605.1 Hyphococcus sp. | reverse complement strand
CATCTCAACATCTTGCGCGATGCTGCTGAGCGCGGCGAAGGCCCGATTGCCATTTTGGAAGATGATTTAGAGATTCCCTCTGACTTTGCCGAGCGGGCGCCCGCCATTCTGGAGGCTTTGCAGCAAAAAGACTGGTCAGTTTTTTATGGGGGATATGAAGGCGCCGCTTTTGATGGGGGGGCATTTGTTGACGTTCCCCCGACTACCGGGTTGAAAACAACGCATTTTATTTGCGTGAATAAATCCACGATTACAAAAATTGTGGAATACTTTGAGGTGATGAGACGTCGGCCGGGCGGCGACCCGAAAGGCGGGCCGATGCATGTTGACGGCGCTTATTCATGGTTTCGAAAAGATCATCCTGAGTTGGCGGTCTATGCCGCTAATCCGCCAATTGGCGATCAAAGAAGTTCGCGATCTGATATTGCAGATTTACGCTGGCATGATCGAACCCCGGTCGTGCGAAACCTTGCATCGATAGCGAGGCGGTTACGAAGAGCGCTTAAATAGCCTGATCATATATCGCTATCTTTGTTGCTCGCCTTTGCTGTGCGGGGTATTCATTTGTAAAGTCAGAGAAAACTAACGAGAAGGCGAAATTATGGCGCGCGCATTTGTATTTCCTGGACAAGGCAGTCAGGCAGTGGGCATGGGGGCCGATCTGGCGGACGCGTTTCCAATAGCGCGACAGGTTTTTGAAGAAGTTGATGACGCGCTAGGCCAAAAGCTTTCCACGCTGATGCGGGAAGGGCCAATTGAGGAATTGACCCTGACGGCCAACACGCAGCCGGCATTGATGGCGCATTCAATTGCTGCGATGCGCGTTCTCGAAGCTGAGGCTGGCGCTGACCTCTCGGCGGCGATGTTTGTTGCGGGTCATTCTCTTGGAGAATATTCCGCGCTTTGTGCGGCTGGCGCCATAAGCCTTTCTGACACGGCTAAGTTATTGCGTATTCGCGGTGAGGCGATGCAAGCGGCGGTGCCGGTTGGCAAAGGCGCCATGGCGGCATTAATTGGCGTTGATCTGGAAGGCGCCCAGAACGCCATTGATGCGGCGGCGGGCGATGGTGTTTGTGAAATCGCCAACGACAACGCGCCGGGCCAGGTGGTGATTTCAGGTGAGAAAGAACGGGTCGAAGCGGTTTGCGGCGGCGCCAAAGAATTCGGCGCTAAGTTCACGAAATTGCTGCCAGTTTCAGCGCCGTTTCACTCTTCATTGATGAAGCCAGCGGCCGATAGAATGGCAGAGGCCCTGGCGGATGTTTCGATCAAACCGCCTGCTACCGCATTGGTTGCCAATGTCACGGCGCGCGAGGCTGAGACCCCGGATGCTTTCCGCGATCTCCTCGTCAAGCAGGTGACAGGCCGGGTCCGGTGGACGGAAAGTGTCCATCACATGACAGCGCAAGGGGCTGATACATTCATTGAAGTGGGCGCCGGGAAAGTGCTGAGCGGCTTGATCCGGCGGATTAATCGCGATGCAACAACGGCGAATGTTGGCGGGCCTGACGAAATCGACGCATTTACGAAACTTTGATTGCGGGCCGTATGAGCAAACGTGATCAGGAAATTGTTGAGGCTTTTCGGCGTCAAAGCACGTTTTGTTCATCCCGTAATGCAGAATTCACAGCAGCGATCATCACCGCCTGCGCTGATGAAATAGAAGCGCGTGGAGCGCTTTATGACGTTGTCAAAGATTTTGTCGGTGATCCTGATAAAGGCGCCTTGGCTTTGCGCATCGCGGGGGCGCTTCACTGGTTACACTTAAGCGGTCGGGTCGAGGATGATCTCGCTCAATTATACGAGCGAACGCCAAGGGACGCCGACCTGGCGATGTTGCGCCCGGCGATTTCAAAAGTCGTTGTGCTTGAGCGAGAAATGTTTGACTATTTTGTCAGCAACACGCCGCAAACGAATGAAGTCAAACGTGCTGCGGCGTTGTTGCTTGGGTTCTCCAAAATTTTTGAGCAAACCCAAAAGCCGCTTGAGTTATTTGAGCTTGGGGCAAGCGGGGGATTGTTGCTCGCCTGGGATCAGTTTCGATTTGATTTCGGCGCCTTTGAATGGGGTGAAAAAGGGCCGGTGATTACCGCTGAGTGGCGTGGAAGCCCGCCAGATTTGGCGCCTACAATTCCTGTGGCCGGACGTCGAGGGTGTGATCTCAATCCAATGAATCTGGAAGATGCTGAGCAATTATTGATCGCCAATTCTTATATTTGGCCAGAGGACAGGGCGCGGCGGGCGCTGTTCAATGAGGCTGTAAAGCAGGCGGCGGCCGCGCCGATCGCGATTGAACAAGCCAATGCTGTTGATTGGCTGAAGAACGCAGCGCCCAGTCCAAAACCCGGTGTAACAACAGTAGTTTACCACTCAGTCTTTGGAGTGTATTTGAACCGTTCCGAGCGCGCGCAACTCGATAATGTTTTCGCCACACTGGCAGATTTAGCAACCAAAGAAGCGCCTGTGGCGCGATTAAGCTTTGAGATGGAAGAAACCGATCAAGGGTTGCAATTCTTCCTTGATCTGGAGATGTGGCCCAACGTTGGAAAACGCGGTGAAAAAACACGGCTTGCAAGAGCTCATCATCATGGCGCATGGGTTGAACCCTTACATGGTAGCGCATAAACGAAGGCGCTAACTTTTAGGAGCAGATATGTTTGATTTGACGGGCAAGCGGGCGTTGATCACAGGCGCAACTGGGGGCATCGGTGGCGCGGTCGCAAAGGCGATGCATGCGCAAGGCGCCAGTGTTGCGATTTCTGGTACGCGGACGGAAAAGCTGGACGCTTTGGCGAGCGAACTAAAAGATCGTGTTTTCGTTACGCCGTGTAATCTCTCCGACCTTGATGCCGTGGATGCGCTGCCAAAGCAGGCCGCAGAGGCTATGGGCGGTGTTGATATTCTCGTTTCAAACGCCGGGGTAACCCGCGATACCCTGATGATGATGATGAAGCCGGATATGTGGGATGAGGTCGTCAAAGTGAACCTCACAGCATATTTCCGCCTCACAAAGGCGGCTTTGCGCGGTATGACAAAGCAGCGCTTTGGCCGGATCATTGGTGTGACGTCCGTTGTTGGTGTGACAGGGAACGCGGGTCAGGCAAATTACGCCGCCTCAAAGGCAGGCATGATCGGTATGACCAAATCGCTGGCGCAGGAAGTGGCGAGCCGTAACGTCACGGTCAATTGTATTGCGCCCGGCTTTATTGCGACGGCAATGACCGATGCCCTCAACGACCAACAACGTGAGGCTATTCTGGGGAAAATCCCTGCCGGCGCCATGGGCGGATCAGACGATATTGCCACGGCAGCTGTTTATTTAGCCTCAAATGAAGCGAATTATGTCACCGGCCAGACCCTCCATGTGAATGGCGGGATGGCAATGATCTAATCAATGCCTATATTGGGCGCTGTTTTGGGCGTTGCAACAATCTGCAATATGACGTAATCCGCCCGCAATACTGTTTTTTCCGGCTTCATCGGCCGGTCCCGTCAAACGTGAATAATGCTTAAACTAAGGAGCCTTGGATGTCTGATCTTGCCGAACGCGTAAAGAAAATTGTTGTTGAACATCTCGATGTAGAGCCTGCGAAGGTAGAGCCAAAGGCTAGCTTTATCGACGATCTTGGCGCTGACAGCCTCGATATTGTTGAACTCGTCATGGCTTTTGAAGAAGAGTTCGACGTTGAAATTCCTGATGACGCTGCTGAAACGATCCAATCAGTTGGCGACGCGATCAAATTTATCGAAGAGCAAAAGAAGTAATTCTTTTCTCGATATCAAAAGGGCGGCGGCAAATTTTGCCCGCCCTTGGATGCCAGTGATGACCAAAACATCATTCGCAATAAAGACCTTTATTTTTTACACTCTCGGGCTTGGGGCTGGAGGCCGTTAAGATGCGTCGCGTCGTCGTGACTGGTATCGGTATTGTTTGCCCACTTGGCTTTGGTAAGGACGCCGTTTGGCGCCGCTTGATCAAAGGCGAGTCCGGGGCAGGTCGTATTGAAAAATTTGATACGTCGGCAATGCCATGTCATATCGCTGCCGAAGTTCCGCACACAAATGGTTATGGTGGGGGGGCGGCAGCTGGCGATGCGGCATTTAATGCCGATGACTGGGTCGAGCCGCGAGAGCAGCGCCGTATGGATGATTTTATCGTTTATGGCATCGCTGCGGCGCAGATGGCATATCAAGACGCAGGCCTTGACTTAAAAACTGACGAAGAGCGTGAGCGCGCTGGCGTCATGACAGGATCAGGCATTGGCGGATTGCAGGGGATTGCAGAAGAGGTTCTCGTTCTAAACGAGAAAGGTCCGCGTCGGGTTTCGCCGTTCTTCATCACCGGCAATCTCATCAACCTTGTTTCAGGTCAGGTTTCTATTCGTCTCGGTTTAAAGGGCCCGAACCATGCAGTGGTGACGGCCTGTTCATCGGGTGCTCATGCGATTGGCGATGCTGCGCGGTTGATCGCTCTTGATGATGCGGATGTGATGCTCGCAGGGGGCGCAGAATCTTCTGTGTGTCCGATCGGCATTACTGGCTTTACGGCCTGTAAGGCGCTTAGCACCCATTTTAATGACACGCCTGAAAAAGCTTCGCGCCCTTATGATCGTGACCGCGATGGGTTTTTGATGGGCGAGGGCTCGGGCTTTGTTGTGTTAGAAGAGTACGAACGCGCGAAGGCGCGCGGCGCCAATATCTATGCAGAGATCACAGGCTACGGTCTTTCCGGTGACGCTCACCATATCACGGCGCCCGCCGATGATGGGAATGGCGGCTATCGTTCAATGCAGATGGCGTTAAAGCGGGCGGGGCTTTCGCCAAAAGATATCGATTATGTCAACGCCCACGGGACCTCGACCCCGGTAGGCGACGAAATTGAGTTAAAAGCTGTGGAGCGGCTGTTCGGCGATGCGGCGGAAAGACTTGTCATGTCTTCCACCAAATCCTCAATAGGGCATCTTTTAGGGGCGGCAGGCGCCGTCGAGGCCATATTCTGTCTTCTGGCGATCCGTGACGGTATCGCCCCGCCAACCCTCAATCTTGACAACCCATCGGTTGAAACGCCGATAAACCTCGCGCCCCTCAAGGCTGTGGAAAAACCGATTAATGTCGCATTATCCAATTCTTTTGGGTTCGGCGGCACAAATGCCTCTCTGGTGATGCAGCGTATTGACGGCTAAACTATCCCTTGGGAGACTTTAGCAACCGGAACAGGGTTGGAGGCGGCATGCGGGCAAGTGAATATATTCAGGATATAGAAACACAGCGAGGCGCGCGGTGAAGTCTATTGTCATTTTTTTAGCCGGACTGTTGCTGTTGGCGGCAGCGGCTCTCGGCGGCGGTGGTTATTTCGCTTACAAACAAGCCAGCAACCCTGGCCCTTCCGAGGCTAATACAATTGTTCTTCTGGAACCGGGCAGCACTGTTTCTAAAATTGCTGATACGCTACAGGACGCTGGAATCATTCAGTACGCAGAACTCTTTACAGCGGTCGTGCGTATTCGCGGCGAGCAAAACAGCTTAAAAGCCGGGGAATATGAAATTCCAGCGCGTGCTAGCGTCATGGATGTGGTTGATATTTTGATTGAAGGTAAAAGTATCCTTCACCGAATAACTGCGCCGGAAGGTTTGACGACAGCGCAGATCATCGCGCTGATTGCTGCTGACGAAACATTAGTTGGCGATATCACACTTGAACCGCCGGAAGGTGAGTTGCTGCCAGAAACTTACGCTTTCACGCGCGGGGAAACACGTGATGATTTGATCCGCCGGATGATGAAGGCACAGGATGCCTTGGTGGATAGAGTGTGGAATGACCGCGCCATGGAGCTCCCATTTTCCACGCCACAAGAGGCAATCATTCTCGCATCAATCGTAGAGAAAGAAACTGGCGTGCCGGAAGAACGACCGATGATTGCGGCCGTTTTTGTTAACCGGTTGCGCCGCGGGATGCGCCTTGAGTCCGATCCTACCATTATCTATGGGCTGACAAAGGGTGAACCTCTGGGGCGGGGCTTGCGCCAAAGTGAATTGCGCGGGGAAACGCCATACAACACTTATGTTATTTCTGGCTTGCCCCCTACGCCGATTGGCAACCCAGGTCGCGCCGCCATTGAGGCGGTCTTAAACCCGGCAGAAACTGATGCCTTGTTCTTTGTGGCTGATGGCACCGGCGGCCATGCTTTTGCAGCGACCAATCGTGAGCATGAACGAAATGTCGCCGTCTGGCGACAGATTGAACGTGAGAGGCGGCAGGGAGGATAGTGGCGTCTCAACAACTTTCCACTCCGCAACTATCTTCTATGACCGGTTTTGCGCGTCTCGATGGCGCGTTTGAAAGCTGGCGATGGACCTGGGAGCTAAAAAGCGTCAACGGGCGTAACCTTGAAATGCGGTTTCGATTGCCGCCCGGTTTTGTTGATCTTGAGGCGGAGTTTCGCAAAACTTTGCAAACGGGCCTTGGTCGCGGTTCGGTGAACGTCAACCTTACGCTCTCTTCTGAGCAGAACGAGCCGCAATACAAAATCAATGAGACAGCGCTCGCGGGCGCAATTTCGATGATTGGAAAAATCACTACCCAGATCGAATGTGCGCCGCCGCGCCCGGAAGGAATTCTTTCTTTGCGGGGTGTTCTTGAAACGGTTGATGACACGCAAACGCCTGAACAGCGCAAAGAACTGACGGCTGCCTTGCAGACATCTTTCAAAGACGCTGTCGCGGCGCTTGTCGATCACCGACGCCTTGAAGGCGATAAAATGCGTGCTGTTCTGGCGACGCAATTCGATGAAGTCGAAAGCCTAACAAATGATGCTTCGGCAATTGCCGCTGCAACGCCTGATGCATTGCGCGCCAGAATTGCGGGGCAATTATCTGAGTTGTTGGAAGGCGCGCCTGTTCCAGAAGAGCGGTTGGCGCAGGAGGCGGCTTTGCTGGCCTTGAAGGCGGATGTGCGTGAAGAACTCGACAGATTGAAGGCGCATATTGTGGCGGGGCGCGCTCTGCTTTCAGAGAAAGGCCCAGCCGGGCGCCAACTGGATTTTCTCATTCAGGAGTTTAACCGGGAAGCCAACACGCTTTGCTCCAAAGCGCAGGATATGAACCTAAAACGCATTGGCCTTGATTTGAAAAAAACCATCGATCAGCTTCGCGAACAGGTACAAAACATTGAATAGGATGATGACCGCATGATCGGTGGCGATCTTAAAGTAGCCCGCAGGGGCCTGATGTTTATTTTGTCCAGCCCGTCAGGGGCAGGCAAGACAACCCTTGCCAATAATTTGCTCAAGAAAGAAGACCAGATGGTGTTGTCGGTTTCGACAACGACGCGTGAGCGCCGTGCGGGGGAAGCCCACGGACAGGATTATTATTTTGTCTCCGAGGAAGAGTTTTTCCGGATGCGCGATAATGGCGAGTTCATGGAATGGGCGAATGTCTTCGGCAATTATTACGGCACGCCGCGCTCACTGGTTGAAGATACTTTGCGACAGGGCAAGGATGTTCTCTTTGATATTGACTGGCAGGGCGCACAACAACTGGCTGAGGTTGCGGGGGAAGATGTCGTCAAAGTCTTTATTCTACCGCCGTCCCGGAAGGAACTTGAACGGCGGTTACGAAACCGGGCGCAGGATTCCGAAGAGGTTGTTCTAAAGCGCATGGCCAAAGCTGACGCAGAGATTTCGCACTGGGCCGAATATGACTATGTGATCGTCAATTACGACTTGAAAGAGTCTGAAGAATTGCTCGGCGCTATTCTTTTCGCTGAACGATTAAAACGGCGCCGACAAATTGGCCTGGCGGCAATCGTCAAAGACATGATGGGCGAGGGATAAACCCACCGCCCATCAAAAGCTGAAATTTACTGATATTTGACTTTGGCAATTTCAAAGGTGCGCGTGCCGCCAGGGGCCGCCACTTCTACGCTGTCGCCTTCTTCCTTGCCGATGACAGCGCGAGCGATAGGGGAAGAAACAGAAATCTTGCGTTCTTTCACATCGGCTTCAAGGTCGCCGACGATCTGCCAGACTTTTTCTTCTTCGGTATCCTCATCAAT
>BQJH01000131.1 GCA_021604605.1 Hyphococcus sp. | reverse complement strand
CGATATTCAGACACCGGGCAGGCATCGAATAAATGCCTAAATCTGCAGCATGAATATAACTCAATAGATCTTTATACGGCACGGGATCGAGGATATGGACGCGATCGGAAACATAAAATTTTTCCGCCCAGTTATTAATCTGCGCGCGCGATGCCGGCGTCGTTATCGAGAGAAGCGCAAGATGAAGCGTTGGCGTTTGGGCCAGGGCTTGAATCAAATGATCGACCCGGTGATCGTGGCGATGGATATCGTAAACCTTGCCGACAAACAACGCCAGCGGCGTTGATGGCCCGACGCCCGACGGTACTCTGACATTGCGAAAAGGCGGCTTATAAAAGCCTTCTGTCACTGGCGAATTATAAATCAATTCCACGTGGCTGAGGTTCAGGAGCTTCGCCATTTCTTCAGCGATGGTATCGCTCACCGTGATCACCCCATCGACTTCGGCAATGTATTTTTCTTCCTGATCGACAATGACTTTGCGCTGTTCATCGGTCATTTGGTGGCTACGAAAACGCTCAAATTCATGCGCGTCGTAGATAACCTTTGCTCCATTTTCCTTCGCCGTCTTGACCGCTGCCTGAAGCATGTAGAGGTCATGAGCATGAACGACCGACGGATTTTTAGCGCGAACCGCGTCACGGCTTTCCAGGTAGTAGAGGAAGAAATTTACCTCGGCGCGCCGCCGATTGGCGATATCGACGACTTTCGCCTGGAGGCGTTTGCGAACATTACCGGGCAAGAGGTGTATGCCGACCCAATAAACCGTCGCTGTCAGACTGCGCCCTCCAGTCTGAATCTTGTTTGCAAATTCCAACACACCGACGATCGGTCGAAAGAGGCGGAACGCAACGGCGCTTACAACCCATTTGAGCGTCCGCAAGTTTCGGTCGGGGAATTCCGGGCCGCGCGCGTATTTGAAATAATTGGCCCGTTCACCAAATTTTTTCAGGCGACTTCGCCACAATATATGAGGTTGGGCGTTTTTTCGGGCCTCTAGTTTGCGGGACTGAATGACGGTATCCGTCCCGCCCTTAAGTATTTTTGGGGCTACTGTAACGCTGGCGAAAGTAAGCCCTGCGCAATCCCACAATAAGGCTAGGCCGTAAGCGCGGACCCGTTCACGTAGCGAAAGGGACTTCAATGATCGAGCCATTCTACGCAGATCAGCTCCATTTCGGATTTGCGGCGTGACGATAATTTCAACGCCGTCGAGCATCTGTCTCTCAGTTGCCAGATTGGCGCCCGACCGCCCGATTACTGAAACGCTGTAACCGCCTTCGACCAGCGCTATCGCTTCTTTGTGAGCACGCACGTCGTTTCCGTCATTGACAACAAGCATGACGATATTTTGCGATGCTTGTATCTGATCGTTAGCCTCAGCGTTCATAGCGCTCAAAATCTCGTCGTCAATTTAAAAACTATGGCCGCAACAATCCCGCAATGCATCACCGGGCGACCGCACCCCATTCCTAGGACACGGCCTATTAATTCTCAATCCGATTCGCATGGCAAAGTCTCTAACTCTATCTGGTCTTCACAAGGCAATCAGATATCTGTAGGCCTAAATCGGCGCAAAAAGCCCCCAATATCCAAGGAACTGAATGACTTATACAACCGAGCCTTACACCACAAGCATTGATTATTTGCTACGGGAAGTCGGCGAGCGGTCGGACCCGAGGAGCGTTGCGACGCAGCTTGCGAAATTACTCAAAAAAGAAATTTCAAGTCGCGAGCATGCAGCGATATCGGCGGCGGTCCAAGGCAATCGGTTCGCAGGACTCGAAAATCTGACGCAAAAATATTCAAAGTTGAAAACAGCATTCGCAAATGAATTGCAAGAGCAGCTAAAAAACTTCCCGGTGGAAACAGTAATTGCTGCTTGCACATTTGCCGGGCTTGATGAAATGCAGGCGCGGGTCGTTGCGACATGGGCGTCGTCCGACACAGATGTCGATCCGACGCAAGCGTTTCCGCCATTCGATTTTGCAAAACTTGACCGCAAGTTGTCCGACGATTTTCACGAGGCGCTATGGCCCGATGCCCCGGTGAGAGATCGTGCAAGGCGAATTTCCGAAATGCTCGCATCTTCACAATCCGCCGATTTCAATCTTGCGTTAACAGTGGCCCTCATTACGAACAGCAGTGTCGGATCCGAGACCCAAACGGATAAAATCCGCGGCATACTCGGTTCTCTTTGGCATCGGTTAGCGCTTGCTCGCAAGACATATCCGCACCAGACGGCTGAACTGATTTCTAGCGTTTGCGGTGCATCTGCCGATGAGCGTTCTTTTTTCCTGATGGCAACAAATCTTTATCAGACGCCCTATCCGAAATTCCTTGAAACGCTCGAAAGTCTTCCCGAAGGATTCGAAGAATATGAAGCCTTCGCACCGATAGATGTTTCCACCTGCTCGCGCGCCGTAACAAAAGAGAACTACGCTGTCGTGGCAACGAACGAAACGGAATTGACGCGAGCAATAGAGTTTGGAGAAGATCGCAAGAAGTCTGGCATCCGAGGTTCCTTGATCTACTTAAGTTTGGATCAACTCCCAGCAAATGATATTACGACGTTGAAAACAATATTTGAAACCTTTGTCGCGATTTCGCCAGATATCAACTGGTACCTCGAAAACCCTGAATTGCGACGCAATTTCGAAACAGATTATGGCAATCTTCAGCAAAGCCTTCGAAGGGAGCTTCTCGGCAAGGGTCTTATGTCGGAAGAGTTGTGTGCTTTTTTTGACTACGCAACCATACCCACACTTTTCTATTTCCACACGCGCGCAGCGAATTTAACAGCCAGTCTCCGGCGAAATTCATTAATGCCGACACAACTTATTTTCCTCCAATATGAAACCGCCGTCAGCTATTTTGAAAAAATGACTGCACATTCCCGGCGCGAGGCCAATCCTTCAACGCCGAGCGGCGTTCTGGCGCTTACGGGAGTCTTTACCAACGAACGCTTACCCTCTTTTTCAAATTATCAAAGACTTAAAATGTTTTTTGAACGAAAGCGGGGGTCGTTTGAATCATCCGCAAACTTATTTTCCAATACCGCCTCGCTCGTAAAGTCAAATTCAAGTAAACCATTCAAACGTCTTATGGTCCTTTTCCATCCTGGAGACGCGCAATATACGTTGACGGCGCGCGCGCTGGCGAGCGCCGTCCCTGAAGGCGCTTCCAGCATGTTTTCGACAAGGGATCTTTTAGATAACGAACGCACCCTGCTCGACGGGGTTCCCCACCAAACACTTATAACCGCAATCTCTGAGTTCTCACAACGTCGCGACGCGCACCTCGGAGGCGCGAAAAAAGAAACAACATGCGATGAAAAAGGCGGCGGCGATGACGACAAGGAAGCGAATAGTGAGGCAGCTGTCAAACCAATCGCGTCTTTTGAAGATATGCTCGTCTCTCAAAACATCGACGCGAATGCGAATGACCTAGCAGTGTTTGCAAAGAATCTCGAAGACTATATCAAGACCGAAGAGATCACTCACGCGTTGTTCGTTCCGGAGCGGCCGGCGAACCAAAAGCTCGCCCTTACTGTTTTGAATCGCGCCGGGGTGGTTTGTGCAAATGTTGAATCATCGATTTTTGGCGACACACCGACCCTCGGAGAGTTTCTAGCCCCTCGCCAATTCGTCGTCGATCCTGTTCAGAAAGAAATTCTCCATCGATACCACAATGTCGATGAAGACCGCATCGATGTCAGTGGCCCTGTCCATGATTATGCCCGTGGATTGAAACCGCAACGTCAAATTACGGAAGAAATCTTTGCTGCAAGGCGGTGCATCCTGCTTTGCACGCAAAGCGACAGTTTTGAAAAAAACGTGCGGCTCGTCGAAGCAACTATCGCTGCATTTGATGCATCCGGCGTTGGCAATGACAGTGATTTTGAACTTGTTATAAGACCTCACCCAAGTGAGGCGGAATCGAGAAGACAAGGCTATATGGCGCTTCCGACCATTGCCGGGCGCAAAGATATTCGATTATGCGATGCGGAGAGTTTCAAAGAAAGCGTCGAGCAAGCGAGATTCGTCGTCACGCGCTATTCGACCGTTCTCTACGATGCGCGATACGATTTCGCCATACCCATTGCCGTCAATCTATCGAACGATCCAGCATCAATCGACTTCATCGGGCTTGGTATTTGCCTCGGCGCAACATCAGTGGACGAACTTGCAAGTCGCTTTCAACCGCAACGGTCGCAGGAAGTCCTCGCCACAGAAAACTCCTTTCGCGAAAGAATGAAATCCGGTATCGACAATCCGGCGCGGCACATACTCAATAAGATTGGTATACCGGTCCGCGATGGTGAAGGTGGCTAATGAGTGAAGTATCGAAAGAGCTGGATCTATCAATGGACGTTTGGCAACGCCTTTTTGTCGCGTTCGACACCAGCCCAGAGCGATATCCGGTTCACCTATGGCGGTATGAAGCGCTTGATATTTGGCCGATCGTCAAAACGCAGTTCATGCTACGGGCTTGCAATCTGTTCCACGCCGATAAATCGCATTTTCTCACCCCCTCGGGTGATCTCAACAAGAGCGAGATCCGATTTACCTCAGGCAATTATGCGCCTTCAGACAGTAGTTTGATTGCGCGGCCCCCTGCTTCGAAAAAAAATGACCTGCCGACGGGCGTCGGTCGTACGGCCAAATCTTTTCGCCCTCTTGTTGCTGACGTCCTTTTCTGGGGCTCTGATATCGGCCGGACTGACATTGGCGATTATGGTGTCATGCCGCTGATTGATCCGTTTCGGATTGTTCTTGAAGAGGCTCAAATTCGCACCACCACGCTTCTTGTGGACGTCGCTAAAGATGATCCTTCCCTGAATGACATGATGGCCGGCGGCGCCTATGGTTTTCGCGATGAGTTCAACAAAATGCGTACTGCCTATACAAATGGCGATCTCATTGACTTCGAACAAATGGACGGCTTCTCGGACTGGTTTGCTGAGATGAACGCCATTTGGCCGATAGAATGCCTGCATACTCGAACGCAATTGTCTTCCGTTATTGCCCAAACTCAGTCGTGCTATCAAATCCTCCTCGACTATTACCGCATCCATGCTTTGAAGGGGGTGGCAATCTATGCGTTTTACGGCCCCCTAGGCCATGCAAGCGCCGCAGCATGCCGCGACATTGGAATCCCTTGCATGGATATACAGCACGGCGTGGCGGGAAGCGGGCATGAATCTTACCATTGGCCGAACATGCCCGTCCGCGGCTACAACACCTTGCCGACCCACTTCCTGACCTGGACGGATGTTGAGCGGCAATCCATTGCAGAGCACGCCGGCCCGGACGGGCCGGACGCAACCACCGTTGGCCATACCTGGCGCCTTACCGAGGAAATTTTCCGGCTTGACCGGACACCAATCGCGCTCAATCAAGAGCGTTATTTCCGCACCCGGAAAGCCCTACAGCAAGGCCTCAAAAACTACGGAGCCAAACTGTCCGAGAAGAACGCGGGCGGCATAAACATTCTTGTCTCCCTCTACACGGATCAAGATATAGACTGGCTGAAAGCCGTAATCGAAAATTCACCTGCGGACTGGCGTTATTTTGTCAGGCTTCATCCCGGCGAAGCCAAACGCCCCGGCGCGGTCGAGGCGCGAAAAACGTTATTAGGCGGCCTGAATGCTGAAGTCGAAACATCAACGCACGCAACTATTCCTGAACTCATGCCACACATGAATATGCACCTGACAAAATATTCATCGACCGTTATCGATGCGCTAGCCTATGGCGTTCCTTCTGTGTGCTTCTCAGAAAGTGCAGCCTGGTTTTATCCGTCCGAAGACTATAAAAATGTGATTGTCGTAGAGAACAATCCTGACGAAATCGTCAAAGCGCTCGAAACTCTCCTTAGCCGCGCGAGCGACATCTCTGCGCCGCAGGCCGATCTTTCAGAACTACAACAAACTCTCTTCGAAATACTTGGAGAAAATCCTGCTTATGGGAAATTATCATGACGCCGCTGAATGAATGGTTTTCCCCGAGCGCCCCTTGTATCTTCATCGCAGAAATCGGCGTCAACCACAATGGCAACCTCGACACGGCAAAACGCCTGATTGACGCCGCGGTAGACGCCGGGGCCGACGCTGTAAAATTCCAAACCTTCATCGCCGAAAAACTGGCGACGCGTCACGCAACCAAAGCTGCCTATCAGGAGAAAAATGACGCCGCCGTCGAAACCCAGGCGACAATGCTAAAGCGGCTTGAGTTTTCGGAAGAAAAATTACTCGCATGCCGCGACCACGCCCGTAACGCCGGAATTGGTTTTTTATCTACGCCATTCGATAAACATGCCGCCGACCTATTAGAGAAAATTGGGGTTGAGGCGTTTAAAATATCTTCAGGTGACCTAACCGAACTGCCCCTTCTCCGGCACATTGCCAGCAAAGCCACGCCCATGATTATATCAACGGGAATGGCGAATCTGTCAGAAGTCGAAGAGGCGGTCACCGCCATTGCAGAAGCGGGCGACCCTCCGCTTGCGATTCTCCACTGTGTCAGTGACTATCCTGCCGCGCCTCATGAAGCAAACCTTAGGGCGATGGATACTCTTGCCGCCGCCTTTGGCAAACCCGTTGGCTGGTCTGATCACACACTCGGCGATGAAGTCGCTATTGCGGCTGTCGCCCGCGGCGCGCGATTTATTGAAAAGCATTATACGCTTGATCGGAATATGCCTGGACCGGATCATAAAGCCTCGCTCGAACCACATGAGCTTAAAGACCTCATCGCAAAAATCAGGCGTGTTGAATCCGCACTTGGTGACGGGATTAAACGCCCGCAAGCCTCTGAACTAGCCACTGCTGCGGTTGCCCGCAAATCAATTGTGCTGGCGCACGATGTTAAAGTCGGCGAGCGACTGGATGAATCAATGCTCGCCTGCAAACGCCCGGGCACGGGCCTCGCCCCCCGCCTTCTTCCGCTCATTATCGGCCGCACTGCTACTCGGGATCTCGCAGCAGATGAACTTTTACATCTTGAGGACATTTCCTGACGATGGAAACACGAAAGATCCTTGTCCTGACCACGAGTCGCGCAGACTTTGGAATCTATAAACCCGTGCTAGCCGCACTTGCTGATCACCCTGCTCTTGAGCCAATGATCATCGCAACGGGAACGCATCTTGAGCCTGCCTTCGGCGAAACCATAAAAGAAGTTGAGGCCAGCGGCTATCCGATTGCGGCACGCTTTGCGTGCATTGCTGAAGGCGATAACCCGGTTGATATTGGTCTGTCTATGGCGCGCGCCACTTCCGGCATGGCCAAAGCCCTCAACGATAACCCTGCTGATCTTCTGCTTGTGCTCGGCGACCGTTTTGAAATGCTCGCCGCTGCGAGCGCGGCGCCACCCTTCGGCTTACCTATTGCGCATATTCATGGGGGTGAAGAAACTGAAGGGGCGATCGACAACGTTTTCAGGCACATGTTGACAAAAATGTCTCACTTGCATTTTTGCGCCACTGAACTCAGTGCACGTCGTATCCGTCAAATGGGAGAACTGTCGTCACGGGTAATCGTGTCTGGCGCGCCGGCGCTGGACGCCATTGCAACCACAGAGCTTCTTTCACGCACCGATCTTGCAAAGCAATTTGGCCTGCCTGCAGAGGGGCCCTTTTTATTAGCTACCTACCATCCCGTTACGTTAGATCTCAAAGCAACGGACCAGGAGACGGAAGCACTCTTCGCCGCCATAGAAGAGGACGGGCGCCCAACGGTGTTTACGGCCGCTAACGCAGATACGGCAGGCCGTCGGCTCAATGAGCGGATAAAAGAATTCGTTAAGAACCGGCCGACAATGCGTCTTGTCGGCCATATGGGCGCGCGAGGGTATTTCAGCGCCATGGCGGAAGCTGATATCATGATCGGCAATTCCTCCAGCGGCATTCTCGAAGCGGCAAGTTTCGGTCTTCCCGTTGTGAATATTGGCGACCGACAAAAAGGGCGGGAACGCTCGCCCAATGTTATCGACTGTACTGGCGAGGCAAAAGCAATCACCTCAGCCATTACCCGCGCCGACACCCCGGCGTTTCGTAAATCCACCTCAAAGAA
>BQJH01000130.1 GCA_021604605.1 Hyphococcus sp. | reverse complement strand
TTTATCTTCTTCGCTGAAATATTTCTCCGTCATCAATTTTAGCCAGTCATCTGGGATTTCTGCTGCAATGCCATCCTCAACGGACTCAATGCCTTTGAATGTATGACCAAATATTCGGTCAAATTTATCGAGGTTACGCTCATCCTTAATGAGGGCAGCGCGAGAAAGGTAGTAGAAGTCTTCTACCTTGCGATTTGCGAGGTCGGCGTTCATGGCTTCCATTAAGGTCAAATACTCCCGCAGAGATACGGGAACGCCAGCTGTCTTCAGCGCATGAAAAAATTTTGTAAACATGGTGCTATATTAACGCGCGAATTGCCTGAATAAAGACCTGAATACAGTAGCGCCTATGTAAAAGCGCTATTGCATTGTTTGAATTCTGAGCCATGCAGGTGGCAGATGGGTGGCAAGATTGGCTGGACTGACCGGGCTAGAAAATTATCTCTCGGTGAACGCCTGATCAAGTGAACGAGCGACAGGCTTTAGGAAATACTGCATCAGCGTGCGGGATTGAGTGATAATTTCTGCGCTCACTTCCATACCTGGAGATAGGTTTCTTAATAGACGGCCACGGCCAACACTCTGTCCCTGAAGGGCGACAAAGGCGGTATAGTATGCTTCGTTCGTTTTTTCATCGATGAATGTATCAGCTGATATATGAGAGATTACACCTTTGACCTTCCCGAATCGATTTGGGTCAAAGGTTGTCACTGTGACTTCAGTTTTTTGGCCGATAACTACATGCCCAATATCTTTTGGCGAGATCCTGACTTCGGCAATTAGTGTGTCGCCTGATGGAGTAATTTCGGCAACAATGCCGCCAGGACGCACCACATCACCATGACCATTGACAGCAATGTCTTTAACGATGCCGGCGATTGGCGCTGTTACCGTCAGTCTTTCAGAGCGGTCTTTTAGCGACTGGATAGGCTGGGCAAGTTCGGCCAATTCCGCCATGGCTTGCGCGCGCTCTTCAGCAACGCGGTTATTATACTCCGCCTTGGCAGTTTCATACTCAGCACTTGCACTTGTCAGAGCGCGTTCGGCCTGATCAAGTCGTGCTGTTGCGCCAGCGACTGAGGCTTGTGCTGCGGCAACAGAAGCACGCGCTTCAAGATAGGCTTGTTTTGACGTAAATCCATCTTTGATCAATTCATCCTGGATGCCCAGTTGTTGTTTTGCGAAATCAAGCAAGTCTTTTTCTGCTGTCAGTTCTGCTTTAGTTTTTATGATTTCAGATTTTGCAGATGCAACACGTTCCTTAGAAGACACGAGTATTGACTGGTGTTGGGAAGTGGATGACTGGAAGATTCCTGACTGCTCTTGAACGAGCACAGGCCACTCTTCTTTGAATTCATCAAAGTTCGGGGTCCGGCCTTCAAGTTGAGCGGACAATCTTTCAGAACGGATTTGTAAATTCGCACGGCGTGCATAAAAACGATCATACTCACCACCAGCGCTGCCAGACTGCATGCGTAAAATCGGTTGACCGCCTTCAACAAGCTCACCAGGGCGTACGAATATTTCTTCGACAATGCCGCCTTCAAGATGGGCGACCTCACGCGTTGATCCGTTGGGGGCAATTTCGCCAGGAGCCACCGACAGCTCACGAACCTTCGCGACGTTTGCCCAGATCAAAAGGAAAATCACTAATCCGCTCAAAACCGCAAGTGCGGCGCGTGAAAGCATTGGCGGCGCGCCTTCCTCCAGCTCAATCGGCAAAGCAAGACCGTGGCGTTCGCCAACACTCTCGTGCTTTTTCTGCGTCTTCTTCGTGACTTTATTTGTACTACTCATGATCTTATCCACTTTTGGCAACTGTTTGCCCGGCGAGAATTTTTGGAACAATCTGGTTGGGTGGACCCATTTCTATTAATGCGCCACGGTTCATCCAGCCTACGGTGTCAGCCACGCGCATGTGGCTTGGACGTTGTGTCGTCATAATTATCGCGCTGGTTTTCCTGCGCTCTTCCAGAACAGAGAGTAGGGCTTGCTCTCCGGCATCATCGAGAGTGATTGCTGGTTCATCCAGTAAATAGAGTGGGGCGTCCTTAACGAAAGCACGGCAAAGAATAATACGGCTAATCAACGCATCTGGCCAAGCGGCGCGCGCGCGCGTGGTGTATCTTGTCTCAATACCTTCATTCAGAACACCGTTGAAATACTGATCGACCCCAAACCGTTTGATGATATTCATAATGTCATCATCTGTGGCCGTTGGATGCGCCAAGCGTATGTTCTGGGCGATCGTACCATGAAATAGATCTAAAGATTGCAATCCAACCCCAATAGAGTGTCGCCATTCGCCTTTGTCGAGCTGTCTCAAATCCAGACCATCGATGAAAACTGAACCAGCTTGTTGCTGATACAGCCCCATCAACACGCTCAATACCGTCGATGTGCCTGATCCGCTATTGCCGTAAAGACATAGTAATTGGCCGGGCTGGATCTTGAATGATATCGCGCGCAATGCCGGTTCGCGCTGTGTTGGATATCGGAACGTAACATTGTCAAAGACGATATTGCCTTTAAAACTCCTGGGAATTGATGGGCCGGTGTTTGGTTTGCGTTCTAAAGGCATGCGCACTAAACGATCAACCTGTTCGACACTCTGAATAGTTTGGCCGATTGTTAGTCCGCTCAAGAATAAGCTTCTGATCGGACCAAGAACCCGCCACCCAAGCGCCATAACGGCGATGAGGGCGCCGGCGCTTAAATCACCTGAAATTACGAGATTGGTGCCAACAGCAAGGATAGCAACGCCAGCAATTGCCACCATAGACTGCGAAAAAGTTTGGATTAGAAAGTTAAACTGCCGGGCTTTCATGTTCGCCATGGACGCTTCGGCAGAAATGCGTCGGTGTCGTCTGAGCCAAACAAATTCTGCGGAAAGGTCTTTGATAGCTTGTTGCGCAGAAATGGCCTCAACGGACAAATTATTTAGCTGTGATTTCGCATCGCCAGCTTTACGGACGAGTTTAGTGTTCCTCGGTACTGCCCAAACGGCCATGATGACGTAGGCGGCAATGAGGGCAATTGGCACCCAAACCAAAGTACCGCCAATTAATGCAATAGCGGCAACAAATAGAATGATAAATGGCAAATCAAACAGGGCTGCCGCCATCGGGCCGGTGAAAGCTTCGTGCAATGACGTCATCTGGCGTAAGCGCGTTAATTGCGACCCAATCGGGGCGTCTTCCGTATATGATAGCGAAAGGTGTAGCAGGTGCTGGAAGGCAGCTTCATTGAGTTGTTCATCAAGCCGCCCACCTAAATAGGCTTGGAGCCGCACACGAATTTGCCGAAGCACATAATCTGCGGCGATGATAAATGCGATGCCAATTGATAGCCCCAATAAAACGTCAATTGATTTTGAGCCGATCGCCTTGTCATAAACATTCATGACATATAGCGGCGGCGCCAAAGCAAATAGATTGATGATGAAGCTGATATATAAAATCTGCCTGACGACTGGTTTGAAGGCTATCCATGCTTTCGTGGACCATTTTTCAGGTTGAGCCGCTGTGTTATGTTCAGAATCGCTGATCGTTTCTGGAAAAATGACCGCACCCTTCATATGAGAAGGGGAAATTTTGAACCGCTTTTCTTTTCCCGGGTCAAAAATAATCAACTGGCCCGCTTCGTCTTTTTGTTCAACAAGAATGACGCGCCCAGCCGGTGTTCTCAAAAAGCAAGGAAGGTATTCCTCGCGCATCTTTTCAGTGCAAGCGTCTTCAACTGTCGTGTTAAACCCAAGCCGAAAGAGAACTGCGCGGAATGACTGTAAGGTGTCCAGAGAATCGGCATGGGGCATTGATTCAAAGACACGGCGAGCGCCTTGGGACCACCCTGTGAGAGAAAGAAAACGGTTTAGAACCGCTACGCAATCCTGATTGGCTGTATGTTTTTCCTGAGAAGGTGGACTAAAGGCTTGTTCAATACGGTTGGCCATTCGGTGCACGGCGTTTTTAAGTGCAGGCTGGTTAGTGAGTGATGTACCGGCAAGTTGGTGTACTGTTTGAGATTGTTCGCTCATTATCCGACTGCCTTATTAAAGTGATCAGCCAGTTGAGCAGGGACAATCGTGCCGTCCGCGATATCATAAGCCTTATCCGCCAACCGAATTAAGGATGGACGGTGTGTCGATAGAATGATCGTGATTTTCCCTTTGAGAAGATTTAAGGCATTAACCAATTGCCGTTCACCGGACATATCAAGAAGAGCATTTGCCTCATCAAGAATGAGAACGGATGGACGGGTGGCTAAAGCCCGCGCAATGCAAACCCGTTGAGCAATCGCAACGGGAATGTCACGGCCTGCGGAGCTTTTCAGCAACGTGTCATAGCCGAGGGGCAGCCGTGTTACTTCATCGTCAAGCCCAATAAGTTTAGACGCCCAAAGTGCTGACTCGTAAGGAAGTTCCCCGAACAGGGTAAGGTTATCGAGGATCGTTCCACGAAATGTTGTTGGGGTTGGTCCAATATATCTAACGGCAGGGGTTGCGGCTTCTTTACCATCAAATTTGATCTTTCCAGCAGTTGGCTCGCCATCGCCCATGAGAAGCCTTAGAAGAGAGCTACGTCCGCTTCCATCGGCACCGCGCAAGGCGATCATGGCGCCAGCAGCAATCTCTAAATCGAGGTTTTCAAATAATGGCTTTGCTTCACCATGTTGGACCGTGACGTTATCAAAATTAATTGCCGAAGGACGCCCACTGGCGTCGTATCCTTCAGAAGTTACCTCTATTGGCTCACTAGTATTTGTCCCCTCAAAAATGTCGTTAACGCGCTCTCTGCGATGTTTGGCAAGCTGAATTTCGTTCCATGCGGACAATGATCGCATCAATGGCTGCAGCAATTGTGACGAAAGCAACATACAGCAGGCGAGGGCGCCAAGTGTTAGTCGGCCATCCAGGACGATTAATGCGCCAACACCGACAATCATGATGACCGATAAAGAAGCATAAAGGGCATGAAAGGTTTGGGTGGTTCCTGTTAGGGTAATCAATTGGCGTGTGATGACACTCGCGGCCGATTGCATCCGCTCGAACCGGCGCATGATTAACGGCTCCATCGCTTGCGTTTTTACAGTTTGCATGGCGCGCAATGTCTCAATGATGAAGTCATATTTTCGGGACTCGTGACGCTCACGGTCTTCAATAATTTCATTGAGTTGGTTAGCGCGTTGCATTGCGAGATATCCGAATGCAGCGAACAACACCAAAACTGTGAAAAACACCACCCCGCCGACAAGAATTATGACGGCGGCAAAAATTGGAATAAAAAGCACATCAACACCGACAATGCGGGACTGCCCTCCAATGTGGCTTCCAAGGCCAGAGACGGCATTGAGGCGTTCAAGGTGTTCGCTTGCTGTCGTCCGGCTAAAGTTCGATGAAGGGGACGCCAACATTGTTGACATCGCTTTTTTAGACAATTTGTGGGTAAAGGAAGCTGCTGACCAGTTAATAAGGTACGATCTCAAATATTTTAACACGCTGTCGACCAATATGACGCCCACGAGAAATGTGATTAATGCTGATAATGTTTCGAAGGCCGCATTTGGCAGCACACGATCATAGATTTGCAAAATAGTGAGTGGTAACGCCAAAGCTAATGTGTTTATGAGCGCAGATGCGACATAGACCGTAGTGCCGAGCGGAGGCTCAGCCAACTCCTCCACAGATAAATCTGTTGGAGAATTTGACCTAAAAAATTCATTAAAAATTCGTTTAACAGTCTGCTGCATGAATTTAGAGTCTACTACCTGTTACACATAGGGACAGAATTAAGGTCAAATCCTTTAAGAATCATAAGTACCCCATTAGCCATCTCATGATTTACAGAGCATTAACTAGGTTGATAAGTTTCTGATTAAGCTCTTTGCGATACCGTTCAGACTGGTTTTGCTGTGTAAAGAGTAAAAAAATGGCTGATACGCCCGCTAAGAATTCAGAAAATAAGTCTGAAAACCCTTCTAATTCTGCCGATGACAGACTGCTCAAGACGAGTGAAGAGCAGACGGCCATTGAGCGTGAGCAGGAGGCTTTGCGTAAAGCCCGAGATCTGGATGCCGAAGGATATGAAAATGGTGAAGGTGAGGCGATGTACGCCAACCTTCATTTCGGTGATCAAAAAGATGCTGAAAATAAAGATGGATTTGAACGAAACCCTGATCTTGACTCGGCCGAACCGGCGCAAAACCTGCAAGAATCCAGATTTGAAACCCAGGGCGGCAGCAGAAGTTCGACCTCAGCGACCGGCAATAATGACCAAGCCACAAAAGCTTCATCTACCGAGAATGGAGAAAATTCAGCCGGGACTTTAAATGCTGATTCCGGTGTTGACGAGAGTGCTGGCCGTTCAGACAGTACTCAGGCCTCTAATGCTGGGCCGCAAAATGTTGCCGGCCAAAATAGTAACTCTCCATCTTCGCAAAATCAAAATTCTGCAGAAGATGTCGACGGGCTTGAGGTGAATAAAAAGCCAGTCAATGAAGGTCCGACGGATATAGAATTGTCATCGGCAAGTGTCGATGAAAACGCGTCTGGTGCGACTGTTGCGACATTGTCCTCTACGGATCCTGACGCTGGCGATACAGCGACATATTCCATTGCCGAAGATAGTTCGGGCCTGTTTGAGGTGGTCGGCAATGAATTGCGCTTGAAAGATGGCGTATCTCTCGATCATGAAGGTCAGGATAGCTATGATCTGACGCTTCAGGTCGTTGACGGCGCCGGTGTTCCATACACAAAGACAGTGACGATTAATGTTGCTGACCTTAATGAAGGCCCGACGGATATTGCTCTTTCAGGGACGTCTGTTGACGAAAACACCTTAGGCATGACAGTAGCGACACTGTCTTCTATGGACCCTGACGCTGGCGACACAGCGACATATTCCATTGCCGAAGATAGTTCGGGCTTGTTTGAAGTGGTCGGGAGTGAGCTAAAGCTCAAGGATGGCGTGTCCCTCGATCATGAAGGTCAGGATAGCTATGAATTGATTCTTCAGGTCGTTGACGGCGCCGGAGTTCCCTACACTGAGACGGTGACGATTAATGTTGCCGACCTCAATGAGGGCCCGACAGATATTGCGCTTTCAGGGACGTCTGTTGATGAGAACGCTTCAGGCGTGACAGTGGCGACACTGTCATCTACAGATCCTGATGCAGGCGACAGCGCAAGCTATTCTATCAGCGATGATGCCTCTGGTTTATTCGAAGTGGTCGGCAATGAGCTGAAGCTGAAGGACGGCGTGTCTCTCGATCATGAGGGACAGGACTCTTATGAGTTGACCCTTCAGGTGACCGATGGCGCTGGTGTTCCATACATCGAAACGGTGACGATTAATGTTGCCGACCTCAATGAAGGCCCGACGGATATCGCCCTTTCGGGTACGTCTGTAAATGAAAACGCTTTCGGCGCGACAGTAGCGACCCTGTCATCAACGGATCCTGATTCTGGCGACACAGGGACTTATTCCATTACCGAAGATAGTTCCGGTCTCTTTGAAGTTGTCGGTAATGAGCTTCGTCTAAAGGAAGGCGTCTCTCTCGATCATGAAGGCCAGGATAGCTATGAGCTAACGCTTCAGGTCGTTGACGGCGCCGGTGTTCCATACACCGAGGTTGTGACCATCAATGTGGCGGATTTGAATGAAGGTCCAACGGATATTGCGCTTTCGGGGACGAGCGTTAGTGAGAATACTGCAGGTGCAGTTGTAGGGACACTTTCTTCTTTTGACCCTGATGCGGGAGATTCCGTTTCCTACTCAGTTTCTGACGATAGATTCGAGATTGTTGGTGATCAACTAAAACTGAAGGATGGCCAATCTCTCAATCACGAAGACGTTAGTTCTCTCGATATTGTTGTTACGGCGACTGATGCAGAGGGGCTTTCGACAACAGAAAACTTCACTATTGATGTTACAAACTTAAACGAGGGTCCTAGCCTTGGACTTGCTTCTCAATCCGGTCTTCAAGCATCTTACTATGACGTTGGCCACTCGATCCGGAATTTGAATGAGGTTGATTTTGATGCAACGCCTGACGCCCAGGCTGTTGTTGACAGTATCGACCACATGCAGGGCAACGAGAAATTCTGGGAAGACGGG
>BQJH01000129.1 GCA_021604605.1 Hyphococcus sp. | reverse complement strand
GGGTAAAGGTAAGGGTTCGGTTGAGTTTTGGGCCGCCCGCGTCAAACCTGGTCGGATCATGTTTGAAATTGACGGTGTCAGCGACGAAATCGCCCGCGAAGCTTTGGCTTTGGGCGCAGCGAAGCTGCCGATTAAGACGCGTATTGTTACGCGAATTGGTGAGTAAGGAGCATTAGCGATGAAAGCCGGTGAAGTCCGAGATCTGACATCAGACGAATTGAAGGACAAACTCCTTCAACTCAAAAAAGAGCAATTTAACCTGCGCTTTCAAAAAGCGTCTGGTCAATTGGAAAAAACCGATCGGGTTCGCGAAGTCCGTAAAGACATCGCCCGGATCAAAACCGTGCTCGGCCAACGCGCCGTAGCGCCAGCAAATTAAGAGATAGAGGCGAGAGATGCCGAAAAGAATTCTACAAGGCACGGTTGTGAGCGACAAAGGCGACAAGACAGTCGTCGTTAATATTGAGCGGGTTTTCACACACCCATTGCTCAAGAAAACGATGCGTCGTTCAAGCCGGTTTCACGCCCATGATGAGGGCAACAAGTTTAAGGCTGGCGATTTGGTGCAGATCCAGGAATGTGCGCCGAAATCGAAGCTTAAGCGCTGGGAAGTAATCGGCGCGGGATCTAAGGCGTAAAAAAGAATTCGGCGTTATCGCCGTGATGAGTTGAATGTTAACGGGCCAGGCGGCCCATCAGGAGGATCAAGATGATCCAGATGCAGACAAATTTGGACGTGGCGGATAATTCCGGCGCCAAGCGCGTTCAGTGCATCAAGGTACTGGGCGGGTCCAAGCGCAAATATGCGGGCATTGGCGATATTATTGTTGTCTCTGTTAAAGAGGCGATCCCGCGCGGCCGCGTCAAAAAAGGTCAGGTCATGAAAGCGGTTGTTGTTCGCACCGCCAAAGACATTATCCGTCGCGACGGGTCGGTCATTCGTTTTGACCGCAATGCCGCTGTCCTGATTAACAATAACAAAGAACCGGTTGGCACACGTATCTTCGGCCCTGTGACCCGCGAGCTTCGCGCGTCAAAGCATATGAAGATCGTTTCGCTGGCTCCTGAAGTTTTATAATAAGGCGGTAGTTGGAAATGGCTGCGAAGATTAAGAAAGGCGACAAAGTCATCGTGCTTGCCGGTAAAGACCGGGGCGCAGAAGGCGAAGTCGTGCAAGTAATGCCAAACGATGACCGTGTTCTCGTTCGCGGCGTTAACATGATTAAAAAACACCAGCGCCAGACGCAAACGGAACAGGGCGGCATCATTTCTCGTGAAGCGCCAATCCAGGTTTCAAATGTGGCGTTGAAAGATCCTTCCACGGGCAAACCGACGCGCGTTGGGTTTAAGATTGAAGACGGAAAGAAAGTACGGGTCGCTAAAGCGTCCGGTGAGGTTATCGATGGCTGAAGCAAACGGATATGAGCCGCGATTGAAGAAGCTTTACCGCGATGAAATTCGCGGAAAGATGAATTCGCAGTTCGAATATAAAAACCCAATGATGACGCCTGGCCTGGAAAAGGTCGTGATCAATATTGGTCTAGGTGATGCTGTGAACGACAAGAAAGTTGTCGACGCCGCCGTTCAGGATTTGACGCGTATTGCTGGCCAGAAGCCGGTGATTACGAAGGCGCGAACATCAATCTCGAACTTTAAGCTGCGTGAAGGTATGCCGATCGGCGTAAAGGTGACGTTACGCAAAGACCGTATGTACGAGTTTCTTGATCGTCTGATTACAGTGGCTCTGCCTCGTGTGCGTGACTTCCGCGGCCTCAACAAGAAGAGCTTTGACGGCTACGGCAATTTTGCCATGGGCCTGAAAGAACATATCGTGTTTCCGGAAATCGAATATGACAAAGTCGATAAAATCCGGGGCATGGACATTATCGTTTGCACGAACGCCAAGACTGATGACGAGGCGCGCGCGCTGTTAAAAGAATTCAATTTTCCGTTTCGGAATTAGGATTGGTTGAAAAACCAAATTTGAGTCAGGTCCAACTAATGGAAACCGGCTTGAGAAGGAGAAGCAATGGCGAAGAAATCAATGGTCGAGCGCGATCTCAAGCGTCGTCGGATGGCGAAGAAGTTTGAGTCCAAGCGTACTCGGCTGAAAGAAATGCTTTACGATAAGGAAAAGCCAGCAGAGGACCGTTTTATTGCGGCGCTTAAGCTTGCTGAACTGCCGCGTAATTCGTCCAAGACGCGCATCCGCAATCGGTGTCTCGTGACGGGGCGTCCGCGCGGTTACTATCGTAAACTCAAAATGTCTCGGATCGCGCTGCGCCAATTAGGTTCAGCTGGCCTGATCCCGGGTCTTGTTAAGTCTAGCTGGTAAGAGGACCGACAAACATGTCTATTAATGATCCTGTCGGCGATTTGATCACTCGTATCCGCAATGCGCAGATGCGCCGCCACTCTTCACTGTCCGTTCCAGCGTCTAAACTGCGCGGTTGGGTTCTCGATGTGCTGGCGTCTGAAGGGTATATCCGCGGCTATTCAAGCACGGAACGAGAAGGCCAGAAGCCGACTTTTGATGTTGAGTTGAAGTATTACGAAGGCGAGCCTGTGATCCAGAAGATCAAACGGGTCTCCAAGCCGGGCCGCCGGGTTTATTCCTCGGTTCGCGACTTGTCGTCCGTTCGTAATGGTCTTGGCATCTCTATCGTGTCGACGCCGATGGGCGTCATGTCTGATGCAGCTGCGCGCGACGCCAATGTTGGCGGCGAAGTGCTCTGCGAAGTCTATTAAGGCGAGGAACGGTAAGTCATGTCCCGCATCGGTAAAAAAGTGATCCCGGTCCCGCAAGGCGTTACGATTTCGGTCGACGGTCAAGCGGTTAAGGCCAAGGGTCCAAAAGGTGAGTTGGAGTTCGTTGTCAACGATCTCTGCCTCGTTGCGCTTGAAAATGACGAAGTCACGATCAAGCCTGTGGATAACAGCAAGCCAGCGCGTTCAATGTGGGGTATGTGCCGCACACGGATTGCGAATATGGTTGATGGTGTCTCAACTGAGTTCACCAAAACCCTTGAACTGGTGGGTGTTGGTTATCGCGCCCAGATGAAGGGTTCATCGCTTAGCCTCGCGCTCGGTTATTCGCATGACATTGATTATGCGGTTCCGGACGGCATCAAGATCGCCACGCCGAAACCAACAGAAATTGTCATTACGGGTATCGACAAGCAAAAAGTTGGACAGACGGCGGCTGAAATTCGCGCCTTCCGTTCGCCAGAGCCTTACAAAGGCAAAGGCGTCAAGTATTCAGACGAATATATCTTCCGCAAAGAAGGTAAGAAGAAGTAACGCTTCGATAAGGAACAGAAGGTCATGGCTGACCAGAAGAAAATAAAACGAGACAGCCGCACAAAGCGGACACGCGCCAAGCTTTTAAAAGTGGCGAATGGGCGTCCGCGTTTATCGGTTTACCGCTCTGCGAAGAATATCTCTGCGCAGATTATTGACGACAAAGAAGGCCGCACAGTTGCCTCTGCCTCTTCGCTTGACGCGACATTGCGCGACGATGTGAAAAAAGGCTCGGACGCTGCCGCCGCTGCAAAGGTTGGTCAGGCGATTGCTGAGCGGGCGATTAAAGCGGGCGTCAAAGATGTCGTCTTTGACCGTGGCGGAAACATTTATCATGGCCGTATCAAAGCGCTGGCGGATGCCGCGCGTGATGCTGGTCTTAAATTCTAAGGGAGTAACTCGATGGCGCGTGATGAAGGACGAGGACGCGGCCGGGGCAGAGGCCGCGGCGAGCGCGAAGAACGCGACGAGTTTGTTGACAAGCTCGTAGCGATCAATCGTGTCGCGAAGGTTGTTAAAGGCGGTAAGAACTTCGGTTTTGCGGCGTTGGTTGTTGTTGGCGACCAAAAAGGCCGTGTTGGTTTTGGCAAGGGTAAAGCCCGCGAAGTGCCGGAAGCGATCCGTAAAGCAACCCAGGAAGCAAAGCGCAACCTCGTGCGCGTACCACTGCGCGAAGGGCGGACGCTGCATCATGATGCGTCTGGTCGTTGGGGCGCAGGTAAAGTTGTCTTGCGCGCAGCACCTCCGGGAACCGGTATCATTGCTGGCGGCCCAATGCGTGCGATTTTTGAAACGCTTGGCGTTCAGGACGTTGTGGCGAAGTCAATTGGCTCGTCCAATCCATACAATATGGTTCGCGCAACCGTTGATGCGTTGAAGAACCAAACCAGCCCGCGTTCTATTGCGTCTAAGCGCGGCAAAAAAGTGTCTGATGTTCTCACGCGCCGCACCGGCGGCGGACAGTCGAGCACTGCTGACGCTGCAGACGCCGCATAGGAAAAAGTATTATGGCTGCGAAGAAAACTGTCAAAATCCGCCAGACGGGCTCGCCAATCCGGCGCCCGCAAGACCAGCGCGCGACGCTGGTTGGACTCGGCTTGAACAAAATTGGCCGCGTCAGCGAGTTGGAAGATACGCCTTCAGTGCGTGGGATGATCAGAAAAGTCTCACACATGGTTGAGGTTGTCGAAGAATAAATCAGGCGAGCAAACGCCATTTAAAAATGTCCGATAAAGGACGATCAACAGGCGAGGCGGTTTTGTCCTTTGTGGCGGCCGTCGAAAGTCGAGGAAAAAATGAAACTTAACGAACTCTCCGATAATAAAGGCGCCCGCAAAAATCGCATGCGCGTTGGCCGGGGTATTGGCTCCGGTAAAGGCAAAACTGGCGGTCGCGGCGTAAAGGGTCAAAAATCTCGCTCTGGCGTATCCGGCATTCGGGCATATGAAGGTGGCCAGATGCCGCTTTATATGCGTTTGCCGAAGCGTGGCTTTAACAAGCCCAACAAAGCCAAATATGCTGAAATTAATATTGGACGCCTTCAGACCGCCATTGATGCGGGTAAGCTGGATGCGAGCCAAAAAATCAACAGCGCCGCGCTGGTTGAAGCGGGTGTTTTGCGCCGTGCGCATGATGGCGTGCGGTTGCTCGGTGTTGGCGAATTGAGCGCAAAAATTGATATTGATGTCGCCCATGCAAGTGCTGGCGCCAAAGCCGCTGTTGAAAAAGCAGGCGGTTCTGTAACGGTTCAAGACGCGAAATAGGATAAACGGGGCATAGGCTCAGGGCTTGCGATTTGTCGATTGAGCCCCACATGAGCCCGCAGATGAACTGGTGTCCCGTCCTTAAAAAGCAGGTGAATTGCTGAGATGACATCCGCAGCGGAACAATTTGCGTCGAACATGACGCTTTCGTCTTTTGCGAAAGCAGAAGAATTAAAAAAACGCCTGTTGTTCACGCTTGGTGCGTTGATCGTTTACCGGCTAGGTACGTTTGTACCGCTGCCAGGTATCGATCCGGCTGCTTTTGCGCAAGGCTTTCAAAGCCAGCAGGGCGGTCTTCTTGGCACATTGAATATCTTTGCCGGCGGTGCGGTTGAGCGGATGGCGATCTTCGCCCTCAACATTATGCCGTATATTTCCGCCTCGATTATCATGCAGTTGATGTCGGCGGTGATCCCATCTCTTGAGGCTATCAAGAAAGAGGGCGAGCAGGGTCGTCGTCAGATCAATCAATATACGCGTTATTTGACCGTCTTTCTTGCGACGATGCAGGGCTATTTTATTGCTGTCAGCCTGCAGGGGCAGGGCTTTGTCACCAACCCCGGACCGTTTTTCCTGGTTACTTCTGTCGTTACGCTCGTTGGCGGCGTTATGTTCCTTTTATGGCTTGGCGAACAGATTACCGCGCGCGGTGTTGGTAACGGCGTATCGCTGATCATCTTCGCCGGTATTGTTGCCGAACTGCCGCGTGCGATTGCGGGTCTCCTTGATCAAGGTCGTACAGGCGCCGGCGTCGGTGGCGGCGCGATCCTGATTATTGCGATCCTTGCGCTCTCTCTGATTGCCTTTGTTGTTTTCATGGAGCGCTCACAGCGCCGGGTTCTGGTACAGTATCCGCGCCGTCAGGTTGGCCAAAAGATGACACAAGGTGAGAAGTCTCACTTGCCTCTAAAGCTTAACCCATCAGGCGTTATCCCGCCGATCTTTGCTTCGTCTTTGCTGCTTTTGCCCGCGACGGCTTTTGGCGCCATCGGCGAAGGGGCCCCTGAGTGGCTGCAGACACTGAACATTCTGTTCGCGCCGGGTAAGCCGCTTTACATCGCCTTTTATGCTGCGCTGATCATTGGCTTCACGTTCATCTACACGTCGGTTGTATTTAACGTCGAGGATGTTGCGGACAATCTAAAGAAATATGGCGGCTTTATTCAGGGCTACCGCCCCGGCGCCAGAACAGCGGAATACCTCGATTTTGTTGTCACCCGCCTTACGGTTATTGGCGCGATGTATCTGACCTTTGTCTGTATCCTGCCGGAAGTGTTGAAAGCCGGGTACAGTGCGTCGATACCCGTCTATATCGGCGGTACGTCATTGCTCATTGTCGTCTCGGTGACCCTTGATACGGTCTCCCAGATTCAAGGTCATCTCGTGGCCCAGCAATATGAGAGCCTGATCAAGAAATCCAAATTGCGCGGAGGGCGCAGATGATTGTCATCTTTCTAGGCCCTCCCGGCGCCGGTAAAGGCACTCAGGCCGCGCATATTGTCGAGACCTATAAAATCCCCCAGCTTTCTACGGGCGACATGTTTAGGGCTGCTGTAAAGGATGAAACGCCGGTCGGGCTGAAGGTCAAAGCCGTTTTGGACGCTGGCGACCTCGTTTCTGACGATATCGTTGCGGCTCTGGTGGAAGAGCGCATTGAGCAGGATGACTGCGCTGACGGCTTTTTACTGGACGGATTTCCTCGCACGGTGGTTCAGGCTGAGGCGCTGGACGCCATGCTGACCAAGAAAGAGCTGGCGGTCGACGCCGTGATAGAATTGCGCGTTGACGAAGGGGCCCTTCTGGACCGCCTCCGAAAGCGCATCAAGGAGACGGGCGGGGCCCGCTCTGACGACAATGAAGAAACCTTCAAAAAGCGGCTTGAGGTCTATGCAGACCAGACGGCGCCGCTGATTCCCTTCTACGAAAAACAAGGGAATTTGAAGGCTGTAGACGGGATGGGGGATGTTGAGGCGGTTTCTGCCGAGATTGACGCCATCTTGAGTGAAATCAGGCGCTAATTAGGGCCTGAAAACGGTTGACGGATGGGTGCGTACGACTATATCTACGCGCTCTCCGCCATCAGGAGTTTGCTCGCACGGCACGGGAAACCTTCGCGCCGACGCGGGATTTGTTGCATGGAAAATTGCCTCCCTGGCAGATGAGCCGGGGCGGAGAACGAAGTAAAAGGAATTAGATCCGTGGCCCGTATTGCAGGTGTCAATATCCCAACGAATAAGCGCGTTCCCATTGCGCTCCGTTATATCCACGGCATTGGCGCAGCCAAAGCTGTCGAGATTTGCGAAACTGTGGGCATCCCGATGGAACGCCGCGTGAGCGACCTTTCCGATGCAGAAGTTCTGCAGATTCGTGAAGCCATCGACCGCGACTATATGGTTGAGGGTGATCTGCGCCGCGAGGTCGCGATTAATATTAAACGGTTGATGGATCAGGCCTGCTATCGGGGCTTGCGTCACCGTCGCGGTCTGCCTGTCCGCGGTCAGCGCACACACACCAACGCCCGCACCCGTAAGGGTCCGGCCAAGCCGATCGCCGGCAAGAAGAAATAAGGATTAACACCTGATGGCAAAAGCACCGGCCGGCCGCGTTAAACGCCGCGAACGAAAAAACATTTCTACAGGCGTCGTTCATGTAAACGCGTCCTTCAACAACACCATGATCACCATTGCTGACGAACAGGGTAATGCGATCTCATGGTCTTCTGCTGGCGGTATGGGTTTTAAGGGCTCACGCAAATCGACGCCTTATGCAGCACAGCTTGCTGCTGAGGATGCTGCAAAGAAAGCAATGGACCATGGCATGCAGACGGTTAGCGTTGAAGTGCGAGGACCGGGCTCTGGCCGTGAAAGCGCCTTGCGCGCTCTGCAGTCCGCAGGCCTGACTGTTTCCATCATTCGTGACGTCACGCCAATTCCACATAATGGTTGTCGTCCTCGTAAGCGCCGCCGCGTTTAAAGTCTGCGTTTAAACAAGATTATTCAGCTTAAAGAGCAACATTTCTATGGACCTTTCAAACGTACTTGAAAAAAACTGGCAGGAACTCATTC
>BQJH01000128.1 GCA_021604605.1 Hyphococcus sp. | reverse complement strand
GACAAAGCGTTGACGAGATCAAGGAGACAACCATGAAACTATGTACGATCACAGCGGTCATTGCCTTAATACTTCCCGTTAATACAGCTGTTGCACAAAACGTAACAGCCAATGAAAGCCTGCAACACGCGGCGGTAAGCGATGCAGAAGACGCTTTGGCTGCGCTTGAGGCGGGTGACTATGCTTTAGCGGCGACTCGATTAGAGCAGGCGTCAAAAAATGCAACCCAGCTAAATATCAGAAAGAGTTTTAGCCTGCTTGCGCGCGCCGCTTTTTGTGCGCGCGCCCAGTCTTGTATCATTTTAAAGACCGCGTAAGCTTGCAAATCGAAATCAAAGCGGGAGGAAACCTTGCGAAATCTTTTTCTGATTATTGTTGTTTTATTTTCGGCTGGTGCTGCACAAATTTCTAGTTTGGCGGCGCGTGACATTGATTTTTCTGCGACCCCTGTAGCGGACGGTGCTTTAATCTTCGCTATTAGTGACGCTGAAAACCTCACTGCGGTTACGGCGATTATTGGCGAAGCCAATACTGAAAACCTAAAGCGCGCGATGACGGCGTCTGGATTTATGGCTGAGGAAGGGACAACCGCGAGCTTTATTTCTGGAGGCGCAACTTATGGTGAAATTTATCTCGTTGGTGTCAAATCAGATGGAATGCGCCCGCGTGACTGGGAAGATTTTGGCGGGCGCGCCGCGACATTAGCGAAGGCCAGCAAGACAGATCGCATTTACGTCGTTGCGCCCGGCGCCAGTGACGCAGATATAGAAAATGCAGCCTTTGGCGCGATGTTGGGGCAATATTCTTTCACAAAATATATGACAGAGGCTGAGGCAGCCACGGGTGAGTTGCTATTTGTAAGCGATAGCGCGGCGGCAGTGAAATCATCGTTTGATGCTGGCCGGCGGCATGTTGCTGAAGCGGTTAACTGGGCGCGCGATTTACAAACTGAACCGGCGAATGCTCTTTATCCAGAAGAATTCGTCCGCCGATCCAGGTTAAAATTCAACGGCGTCGCTAAAACTTCCATGAGTGTTCTCGACGTCCGCGCGATGGAGCGTTTGGGCATGGGCGCAATTCTTGGGGTTGGGCGTGGCAGTGAGCGCCCGCCACGGATGATGATCGTTCGCTACAATGGCGGCGCGGCTGGAGAAAAACCGCTCGTCTTTGCCGGTAAAGGCATCACGTTTGATTCTGGCGGCATCTCGATAAAAACCAGCAGCAATATGTGGGAAATGAAGGGTGATATGTCTGGGGCGGCGGCTGTGACCGGCGCCGTGCTTGGGCTTGCGAAATCCCGCGCTCCCGTCAATGTCATTGCGATCGCTGCTCTGGCGGAGAACATGCCGGACGGTCGGGCCATCCGACCTGGCGATGTTTTAAAAGCAATGTCAGGCACAACAATTGAAATCATGTCCACTGATGCAGAAGGGCGCCTCGTTCTTTCTGACGCGCTTTGGTATGCGCAACAGGAATTTGATCCTGCCTTGCTGGTCGATGTGGCGACATTGACAGGTTCCGTTATTGGCGCCCTCAACGATGAGTATGGTGGATTGTTTGCTCGTAGTGACGATGTCGCCGAAATGTTGTTGCAAGCCGGTGAAACATCAGGCGATGATGTCTGGCGCTTGCCGTTACACCCCAATCACAAAAAACAAATCAAATCGGTCATCGCTGATATTAAAAACGGAAACACCGGTTCGCCAGGCGCCAGCACCGGCGCACAATTCCTGGGGACTTTTGTGAAGGAAGAAACGCCTTGGGCGCATCTGGATATCGCCGGTGTCGAATGGTTCAAAGAAATGCCAGAACCAACCAAACCTATGGGCGCCACCGGCTGGGGCGTTCGCCTGCTGGACCGGCTGGCGCGCGATTACGAATACTAATTTGTAACCTGCAAAATGCCCCCCAAGGGGCTAATTTTAGGGTGCTTTTGCCGCCAGAGTCTCTTGGGCTCTGGTGGGTTTCGCTATCGGCGAAACTGTTTAAACTGTGCCAATAACACAGCAACATAAGGGGGAGACTTATGTACCGGATATTATTAGCGGGCCTTATATTAGGAACCGCAGCCTGTTCCAGTGAAAATGATGAAGCCTTTGACGAGGCCGAAGCGGCGGCGATGGACGCAGAGCATCAGGCAATGATCGAAGAAATATACGCTGACGAAGGCGGCGAGGCGGCGCCAGCGGTCCAGCAGAATGCTATGCAAGCCTCTCAAAAGCCGGCGGTTGGGCCATCGTCAAAAAACAAACGGAGCGCGGCAAATATCTCTGCCGGCGATCTTCCCCCCGGCGCGGTCAGAGTGAAGCGCGTGGAAATCATCGATCATAATGGTTTTGAAAAACCAATGGTCGCGACGACGCTTCTCATTCCCGCTGAATGGAATGGTAAGGGCTCGATCATATGGAATGCGCAAAACCCTTGCGCCCCTGGCAACAATGTACAGTTCGAAGCAACGTCGCCAGACGGGCGCTCCAGCATCAACATCGTTCCATCGGCCAAGTGGCACTGGAATTCGACGGGTACAAACGATCAGATGGGCTGCACGCCAGTTCAGATTACATCGACGCGCCAATATATTGAAAAACTTGTGGCGCAAGCGCGCCCCGGCGCGCAGTTTGTCGACTATCGTCAGCGCCAGGATATTGAAGCTCAGTTCCAGCAGTACAACTCAAACAGTTCGATGAGCGGCATGCATTCCCAAAATTGGGTTGAGGCGGGTGAAGCGCTGATCGCCTATACCGAAAATGGCGTAGAGATGCGCGAGACTGTTGCCGCTGCGGTCATGTTTGGGTTGATGCGTACGGATGCGATGTATGGCATGGCGGGGTCCGAGTTTGGTTATGGTGTGGCCTTGCCAAGTTTTGCCATGCGGGCGCCAAATGGGCAGCTGGATTTCAAACTGGCGGAAATGATCCGCAAATCATCGCGGGATAACCCGGAATGGTCGGCGCGGATGGCCAAACACAACGCCAAGATCTCGCAGATCAATGCAAAAGGCGCGCGCGACCGCGCCGCGATCACCGCTAAGACCAATGCGGAAATCAGCCAGATGCAGCAGGATAGCTGGCGTCGACAAAATGAATCTTCTGACCGGATGCAACGTGAATCAGTTGAGGCCATCCGCGGCGTTGAAACCTATAACGATCCTTATAATGGCGGGACGGTCGAGCTTGATAACACCTATGACAGCGCATGGCAGCTTAATGACGGCAGCTATGTCCTGAGCAACGATCCGTCATTTGAGCCGTATAAAGATTTAGGCGTCGACGCGACAAAACTTGAAGTCACACAATAAGGATGATGATCATGATCAGCCGATACATAATCGCTCTTGGTATTTTGGGATTCGCGACTTCCGTCGCGGCGCAGGATAGTTTTGGAACAGCGCCGCTGGAAAATAGCGCCCAACGCAACCAGGAAAAAACCCGAAACGATTCCATCCCGAAGATGGATCAACAATCCACGCCGCAGCAAAAAAATAGCACGGGCGATCAGCTGACGCAGATGGAGCGTCAGGATTATGGCGTGCAGCCGACAAGCCAGCTTCATGCTGGCGCGATGCACGGGCCAACGCCTGCGAGCATTCCGGGTGGGCAGATCATCACGACCAAAGGGCTGACGGAATTGATGCAAAGCGGGCAGACGCCGTTTGTTTTGTTTGATATCTTAGGCGGTGAAGAAATTATCCCGGGCGCCATTGCGGCTGTGCCTGCGTCACAGGCAGGGAGTTTTAACGACCAGACCCAACAGGAGTTCTCGGGCTTTTTGCAGCAAATGAGCCAGGGCAATAAGCAAACGCCGCTGGTTTTCTATTGTCTTTCTACCAAGTGCTGGATGTCTTACAACGCTGCGTTGCGCGCCATTAATATGGGGTACACCAATGTCCTGTGGTATCGTGGCGGCATAGAAGCGTGGAAGATGGCCGGCAATAAGGTTCAAAGTGTTTATCAACAAGGCGGCGGCCAGCCTTATTAAGCCGCCGCCCCCCAGCTTTGATAAGTGGCTTGACCGGATTTACTCGTCCAAGTCCACAGCATTTGATCCATAGTCAAAATAGTCAGCATGTTTGACCACTTTGCCATCTTTAATGGTGATGGCCGTAACGATTGGCGCCGTGCCGGAGAAGGCTTGCCCGTCTTGCCCGGCGCCGGCGTATGTTACATGCCCAATAAAGACGACCACGCCATTACTTTCAAAGCGTCGAGCGATATCATAGTCCAGAGAAAAATCCTTATAGAGTTTGCTATACTCGCCAAGGCCGTCCATGACCGCTTTTTTGCCCTCAAATAAAATCGTTTGGGGGGAAGTCTCATCCATGAATACCATATCGTCGGCGAGAAATGGTTTCATGTTCTTTGTTTTGAAAGTCGAATAGGCGGCAATGTAATCTTGCGCGAGTTCGACATTGGCGGCGGAAGCGTCAGCCGCTTCGTCCGCCAGTGCTGTCGAAAATAGTGCGGCTGAAAAGTTTGCTGCGAGCGCTGCAGCGGCGATGATAAATGTTTTCATGATATTGATCCCTTCTGTTCCCCTAACAGACAATCCGCAAGCGCAGTTCATCAGCGATTGTTGTGCGAAAAGCGCCAAAGCGTATCTAATCTGCGATCAAATGTTAAGCGATCCCGAAGCGTTCAAGCGCCTCGCGAGCAATGGATTCGCCCCATTCCTGCACGAAATGCCCCGCTTCAGCGACTTCAACCGGTTCCGGGCAGTCTTTAATCATGGAACGAAGATAATGCATCGCCGGCGGACCCAGCACCGGGTCCTGCATGCCGATGGCCATATAAGCGTCGCCTGACCAGTCTTCTGTCCAGAATTTTCGCGCTTTCAATGATGTCTCAAGCCCTTCTTTGGAAAGCGGCGTTAAATCGTCGGCGCCTTTTTCTTTGAGCATAACGAGCTCCGGGAAACGCCTTACGCCGCCTTTGTAAGATTGATCGGGGAAGGGGGCGTCATAAGCGGCCACCTCAGCCTCGCTTAAGATAGGCGTTGCCTGTTTCATCAGTTTCCCAACCGCGAGGTCAGGGTTGGCGCGATTAAACGCGCGCCATGCGCCAAATCCTTCCGGCGCTTCTTCGCCGCCGGGCAATCCGGTGTTCATGACAATCAGCCGCGTATATTTTTCAGGCGCTTCCATGGGGAGCGTCAGTCCCAAAAGCCCGCCCCAGTCCTGCACCACAAGGCAGACATTTTTAAGGTTTAGTTTCTCGACAAACGCCAGCAAGGCCCCGCGATGAAAATGATAAGTATAGACATCATCATCAACCGGTTTGTCCGAGCGCCCGAACCCGAACAGATCAACCGCGATGGCGCGATGTCCCGCGCCTGTAAAAACCGGGATCATCTTGCGGAATAAATACGCCCAGCTTGGTTCGCCGTGAATGCACAGGAATGTGACGTCCGCGTCGCGAGGCCCTTCATCCACATAATGCATGCGCAACCCCTCATAGCCTTTGAGGTCATCGATGTAGTTTGGGGCGAAACCCCAACCGGGCAGGTTCTCGAAGCGGTCGTCTGGCGTGCGCAGGGCTTTGATGGGCATGTTATTTCTTTCCAGTTGTTTTCATCTGTGACAGCGGCGTTATAGTCGCGCGAAAGGCGCGTCCGCGCCAAGTATATTGCGCAGTAAATCGACGTGATTAAATCACGAATTGGAGAGAGACGATGACGGACCACGCCTGCGATCTTGTAGTAATTGGCTCTGGCCCTGGCGGTTATGTGGCGGCGATCCGCGCCGCGCAGCTGGGGATGAAGACCATGATCGTGGAGCGGGACGCGCTGGGCGGCGTCTGCCTCAACTGGGGTTGCATCCCCACCAAGGCGCTGCTCAGAACGGCGGAAGTCTACACCAACATGAAACACGCCGAGGAATTTGGCCTCAAGGCGGAGAAGATCGGCTTTGACATCGACGCTGTGGTCAAGCGCTCGCGCAATGTCGCGGGCAAACTCTCCGGCGGCATCGGCTTTCTGATGAAGAAGAACAAGATCACCGTGATCGAAGGGACGGCAAGGCTGGAAAAGGGCGCCAACGCCCCTCTGGTCAAAGTCAAAACCAAATCTGGCGAAGACACGGTCAAAGCCAAACACGTCATCCTCGCGACGGGCGCGCGGGCGCGCACAATCCCTCAGGCCGGGCTGGAGCCGGACGGCAAGTTCATCTGGACCGCGAAAGAAGCGATGGTCCCGGACGTCATGCCGAAGTCATTGCTGGTGATCGGTTCCGGCGCCATCGGCATCGAGTTCGCGAGTTTCTATAATGCGCTGGGCGCGGACGTCACCGTGGTGGAAATGCTCGACCGGGTGCTGCCGGTGGAAGATGAAGAGATTTCCAAACACGCAGAAAAAGCCTTCAAAAAACAGGGCATGAAAATCCTGACCGGCGCTCAAGTACAAAAGCTCGACAAGGGCAAGAAGACCGTCACCGCCACCGTGAAGATGAAAGACGGCAAAACCCAGAACATTGAGGCCGAGCGCGTTGTCCTCGCTGTGGGCATTGTCGGCAACACGGAGAATCTCGGGCTGGAAGCGGTCGGCGCGAAGATCGACCGTGGACACATTCAGGTCAATGAATGGCTGGAGACTGGCGTTAAAGGCCTTTACGCGATTGGCGATGTGGTTGGCGCGCCGTGGCTGGCGCACAAAGCCTCCCATGAAGGGGTGATATGTGTAGAGAAGATCGCCGGGCAAAAAGGCGTCCACCCGCTCAACGTCACCAACATTCCCGGCTGCACATACTGCCAGCCGCAGGTAGCGTCCGTCGGCCTGACTGAGGCCAAAGCGAAAGAAGCCGGCCACAAGGTCAAGGTGGGCAAGTTCCCCTTTAACGGCAACGGCAAGGCGATTGCGCTGGGTGAGCCCGAAGGCTTGGTCAAAACCGTCTTTGATGAAAAAACCGGCGAGCTGCTCGGCGCGCATATGATCGGCGCGGAAGTCACCGAACTGATCCAGGGCTACGCCATCGCCAGATCAGCCGAACTGGTCGAGACCGACCTCATGCACACCATCTTCCCTCACCCGACGCTGTCAGAAATGATGCATGAGAGTGTGTTGGATGCGTATGGGAGGGTTGTTCATATCTAGGGGGAAGATTAGGCTGCAGATGCTGCAATTGCGTTATTGTGAAATCGTGCAATCTCTGAAATTTTTGTACCGAAGATCAAGTTTTTGTGTTTCCTACAGCCGCTTTGGATACCTACCAACCAGTACTGCATTTTTTCGCCACGCTTAAAACCGATTATTGGGCCTCCGCTCATACCCTTTAAGCTTTTTATATCACCCAAATCCTCAAATGTTCCAAAAAACCTCTCATATTTTTTATCTGCTAAGTCTGCTGGCGGCTTCTTTACCTCCTCTAGAAACAAGAGAGTTGTTTCGTGACGAGTAGTGCCATTGTGGTCTATTTTGTTGAATTCATCGGGCAGGCCTAAAACAGCAAAAAAATCAAAAGAAAGTTGTGGTTGTTTGATCCACCGTTCTTCAGTTAAAATTTCTACGCCATTAGCAAGTAGTAGTTTTTCAAAAATTGGGCGAACGGGTATTAAACCAAAGTCCAACCCATATTCATCGTCATGAACAAACAAAAACGAATCTGGATTCAAATGAAAAGGTATTGGCAAATTTACCTTAATTTGATCGCCAAAAGTATCAATTATTTGGGAAGAGGAGATCTCCAAACCGCTTTCTGCAACCTCCCTCACTTCTTCCAGACAATGGCCTGCTGTGAGCAAAAACAAAACCCCGTTCAAATCAATTAGTGTTGCCGACAGAAATATCCTTTCTTTAAAGCGTTTTTTCGGTGGAAATTTTCGTGTGGGTTTAAATGCGATATCTATCGCGACGAGATGCTTTCCAAAAAAGCGAACTATATCTCTATCCATCATAAACAAATAAATTCATGATTCGTTCTCTACTACCATAAGTGATTGGCATGGGTGATGCTTCGAGCCTGGTCATTCCCGCGAAAGCGGGAATCCATCATTCAGCATTGACTTCCCTTCGGTGCGGCAATCGCTGAGGCCTGGATTCCGGGTCTTGCCTTCGGCAACCCCGGAATGACGATCGGGGAGGAATGAAAATGATCTCGCGGCGCTGCGTTTGAGTGCTGCGTCAGCTTAGCTGACGGTCACTCTCACTTTTCAAAAAATGGTCCCGCTCGTGGTGCGTCGTATG